>JAURNF010000134.1 GCA_030830285.1 Candidatus Kapaibacterium sp. | reverse complement strand
GCACCTGCGTATATCCAGACGCCGCTCGCACCAATGAAGGGAACAACGGGGTTGAGGGTGTCGTCAGAGCGCAGCGCAACGTCGGCCGAGAGCTCCGTAACCTGTTCGAATCGACTCTTCACGACGCCCCCACGAACCGAGCCAACCCCGACATTACCCGAATTGAGCTGCACCGTAATCGTACGGGTATTCCCGCAGCACCTGAGGTAGGCCATGCGAATGTCCCATTCCGCCGTAGTTGCCAACGTCGGCGATACCACCGAGTCGGCATCGATCGAGTAATAGAGCCATCCGATAGTGCTATCGGCGCGAAGGTCTGCCTTCGAAACCACCGTTGTGTCAACGGTAAGAGGCGGACCAACGGTTGACGAGTCGCATCCTGTTGCGACAATCAGCAGGGCGGCGAACATAGCGACGATGTACAGGCGTGTGAGCATGTGATGTTACTTGGTTCGAACGTGAACCCTACGAACAACTGCCTCGCCTATCATAGTTCCATGCTCGTTGCCGGCATCACAGCCGCGACGGTAGTGGATGCCACCGTAGAGTCGACTTACCGAGGCCTCTTGTGCCGCCTCTTTGAAATTCTTGAACGACCGCGGCTTCCACCCGAATGGCACTTCCGTGCTGTCAACAAACGCAACGTCGCCGAAATGTGCCGTTAGCACCACTGCGGCGGCTGCCGTAATCGTTGAGTGTCCGCTGGCGTGCTCTGGGAATGGTGGAGTCTGCAGCAACGGCTCCCAGGTCTTGTCGATGTATTGGTTGATGTAGGTCACGGGGCGAATCAGGTTCCCACGAAACTTCTCTGCCCAACATGCCGTGAATCCATCAAACAACGCAAAGGCAACCGTAGAATACACTTCGAAGCAGCGCACCATCGAGGCCGATTGATCTTCCAACACACGCTGCGCAATGTTCATCCAGTGTCCACCGGGAGAAATCTGCCGCGAGTTAAACACAAAGTGACCATGGTAGTTGGTCAGCACTGGGTTGTCGTTCCAGAAGTTGGCGATTTCCCGCTGCTCATCGGTGAGGTTCGTTTTGACCTCCATCACTTCCATTGCGGCCTTGTAGAAGGCGGTGTTCTTCGACGTACTGAATGGAATGCTCGGTGGCACCTTGAATTCACTCGCACCTGTTAACACGATGGTTCGAACTTGTCCGCAATACGGCGAAAGGGGCTTCGCAAAATTCGGTGGAGTTGGGATCCAACATGAGTCGCAGCGAGGCCACTCATAATCTGGAAGGCCCTGCGTGCGCGAGTAGCCATCTGCCTTGGCATATGCGTTCACGGCCTTGCCTACCTCGACACCAAACGCCTTCGAGCGGTCGAACACGTCCTTTGGGACCTCTGCTTGCAATGCTGCGAAGTGAACCGCTGCAAGACTATCCGAGATGCCAATGCGGTAGAGCAGCTTGCTACACGCCACCTGCATCGCGGCTACAGTTGCAACACGATAGTCATAGGTGATTCCATCTTGCGGCGTTGGACACGTGGTAAACCCGTTGAGTTTTCCAACCATCGTCGTGTACCCCTGTTCGGAATGGTACGATGCCTGGTAGCCAGCAAGGTTTGCATATGCATGAATGCGCGCTGCGATGGGCGGACCGAATCCGTCTTCCATGATCACTTCAATGACGCAGCGATTCCACTGATGCGCAATGTCAGCACCAGTCAGTTTCTGTGCATTGGCGGAACCAACAAGCACAAGAAACGCAAGGATGATTGAGAGTGCCTTCATGAACACAAACATAGAAAAAGCGGACGTACTGGTCTGAATTTATCGAGACGATTTCGTCTGCATTGGGAAGGCCTGCAAATCGAAGACCCGAGGTGAGCGTCCGTTCACGGTCAGCACGAGCAAATCATGCTTCCCTGGCACAGGCAGCACGGCCATGCGTCGTGAATCATGGGGTGCAGAGAAACCCGACTGCCATGGTTCAATCGGTGTAAATAATCCACGACGATCGTTCCTCAGTACCAGACCCATGCCAGCATCGTATCCGATAATGTCACCGTCTTGCGTCTTGGCATTCCCCGCAACAACTAGGTCCTGATCCCCATCGCCATCAAGATCACGGGGAAGCACGGCCATTACTGGTGCCAATTGTGCCATATCTGGGAGTGGCTGGGCCACAAAGCGTCCATCTGTATTCAGGAACACAGTCGACGCAAATGTCCTCGCAACAAGCTGTTGCGCGGTGTCTTTCACTGCCGGCGCAATCACGTCGTCGATATCAGCGTTAGCGAACTGCGAAAACGTGTTGTACTTCCGCGTCAGAGTTGGCATGTGTGCGAGGATCGTGGTTCGTCCACGCGTTGGCATGCGCCGACCATCAACATCGTACGTCACGAGATGATCGAGAGAACCGTTTTCGTCGAAATCACTGATGTAGCAGATGATGGGCTTGCCTGGCTCTGGAGTGAACTTCGCGTTAAGCCCAATGTTCCCTGCAACAAGATCCATGTCGCCGTCATTATCGACGTCGGCTGCTGCAACAGATAGCCACCACCCCTCTTGTCCGTCAAAGCCGACTGACGTGGTAACCTCGGAAAACATACCCTTGGTGTTGCGCCAAACGCGAGGCGTCATCCACTGACCCACCACGACCAAATCGAGGTCCTTGTCCTTGTCGATGTCTACCCACACTGCCTGCGACGTAAGACCACATCGTGATAATCCCGGGGCAATCTTGTCGGTGACATCGGTGTATGTGCCCTTATCGTTCCGATACAACACCGAGCGCGCTGCCGCTGGGAACTTCCCAGGCACACAGCGTCCACCAATGAAGAGATCAATATCTCCGTCGCCATCATAATCGGCTGGCACGACACACGAGCCGCTATGATTCCCGGCCGACAGACCGTTTGGTATGCGCGTGAAGGTCCCCTTCCCGTCATTGCGGTAGAGGCGATCCTCCAACTCAGGATCATTCGGCGAAAACTCGTTGCCACCAGTAACGATCACGAGATCGAGATCTTTATCGCCGTCAATATCGACGAGCGAAGCATCAACGTCTTCTGCATCAGTCACGTCATTGATACCACACTGCCACGGGATGAATGTTTCATCACGCTGCTGAAGGAATACCGCACTCCCCTGGTACTTCGCTCCTGTCAACACCACATCAGCCATGCCGTCGCCGTTAACATCTCCCACAGCAACACCTGGCCCGTCCTTCGAGAAACGATACGGCAACAAACGCTCACGCTTAAAATCATCGTAGGCGTTCTCTTTGTGGAAGAACGGAATGCTTGCGCGACGACGCTTCGACATGAACTCGCGATTGAGATCTTCAGCCTTCCATGCAATTGCAGTCGTTGGAATTTGGAGTGTCGTGTATGAATTAAGTGGGACCGTCGTGTGCGTGGACGTAACGCCCGTTGGCCAACGCACAACGCATGAGTCAATCGCAGCTACTGTTCCTAATCCAAATACAATCCGCATGTCGGATGTGGAGTGAAATCCTCTCGATGCGGTCACCTCGCGTGTAAACGTTCTGGCTCCTGCATGGAGTGTAACACGGGCACCAACGCCATACATATTTCCCGCTGTTCCACGAAGAGCAATACCTACCCAACGTGCCGCCGCTCCACGCGCTTCGATGGTACGATTAATGTAGATCGATGGCACGGTGTCGGTGTTGTTCACAACGATGTCGATATCGCCATCGTTGTCGAGATCAACCATCGCCGCACCGTTCGACACCTGTGGATCAACAAGTCCCGACGACATTGTCACGTCGGTAAATCGAAGTCCAGTAGTATTTCGAAACAGAAAATTTGACAGCTGACTACGAGGCATCGATTTGTACGCGTCCGATCGCATCGGCTCTGCGCCAGCAAACAGATTGTACGAATAATCCTGATCGCCAATGTCGCGCTTGGTTCCGTTCGTCATGAACATGTCAAGTCGGCCATCAAGATCAACATCTCCCATCAGCACTGACCAGCTCCAATCGGTGGCAGCAATTCCTGCTTGATAGCAGATATTCGAGAAGCGGCCATTACCTCGATTGAGGTGGAGTGCATTATGAACGCGCTGCAGGGAGTCGAAGAACGGACCGTAGATCGACATTCCACCGAGTTGGGTTTGGCGACGGTAGTTGTCTTTCGGAAGCATGTCCACCGTGATGATATCAAGCAATCCATCATCGTTGACGTCGCCAATATCACTGCCCATTGATGCCCACGACATATTCGCCATCGCCCGCTGCGCTGAATCAGCGAATGTGCCATCCTGCTTGTTCAAATACAGCGCATCCCGCTCTTCGAAATCATTCGTAACGACGATGTCCGGCCAACCATCGTTATTGAGATCCCCGATGCTGGCACTCAGACCGTAGCCCTTATCACGAATCCCAGCTGCCGTTGTGACGTCAACGAATACACCATTGCCATCGTTACGAAACAGCTTGTCGCAAAGCCCAGGATTTAGATAGCCTTTACGCCGCGGCTCGCCACTGTTGACTACGAAGACGTCGAGATCACCGTCCCGATCGTAATCAACCACTGCGGCCTGTGACGAGAATCCGCGAAATGACAAGGCAGATGATTGCGAGACGTCGCTGAACCGTCCCTTACCGTCATTGACAAATAGTCGGTTAGCGAGGTAGCGCCGGCATACATACACGTCGAGATATCCATCGCCGTTGAGGTCCGCAATGAGGACCCCGGTGTTCACACTCGCGTCGTCAAGGCGAATGCCACATGTCTGCGATACATCGCGATACGTGAGGTCGCCATTACTGATGTACGTCCCTACGCCATTCTGTGTTGACGTGAAGACTAGGTCTTGATAGCCGTCACCGTTGAGGTCGCCGACACCCACGCCACCGCCATTATATGCGTAGAAGTCTGCGAGGACGTTAAACGTATCAGATTCGACGATGTCGTTGCGGAAGGTGATACCTGATCGCAACGCCGACATTTGCTGAAATGTTTGTGCCGGCACTCGCACCGAGAGGCACAACATCACTATAAACATGAGAGCAACTACGCTCATAGCCCGTCTCCGTGGTCATGCACTCAGAAACGCGTACGGAACACGACGATCACCCCAACCAGAGCAAAGATGACGTTGGCACCCCAGCCAACAACATCGACAGGGACGTCGATCACAGCTCCGACAGCTTGACTAACTTTTGTGAACGCAATGTAGGTAATTGCGAGGATCATCGCCGCCGCAATGTTCACCGCCATGCCACCCCTTCGACGTACGGCGGCAAATGGGATCGAGATCATTACAACAACGAGGTTGACGAATGGGAACGCCCATTGCCCCGAGAGATCAATCTCCTGTCGGCGGGTGTCCTTGCCCCCTTTGCGCAGTGTCCCGATGTTCTGTTCTAGCTCCGTGAACGTCATTTCGTCGGTATTGAGCTGCAGACGCACGATCTGGTCGTGCCGAACAGAGAATTCAACGGGCTGATTTCGGATCGTCTCAACATCAACATGATCGGTGAGCCTGGTACGACGCAGACCCGTTGGCAACATCCACTGCTTGCGTGCATCATCCCAACGCATGGTATCAGCATCAATGCGCCACTGCAGACGTGGTTGCACGGCAGATCCAAACTCCTCAATCGACACGCCGAAGGCTATGCGTGCTTCAGCATCGTACCTACGCATCGAGATGTTCCGTGACGGAGATTCACGGAAGTGCAGGTCATTCAGCGAGCTTCGGCCCTCGGTGCTACCAAGGTACTCCCGTTCGATATCAAGTCGTAGGGTGGCTGCGCGAGGAGCGACCCACCCATTGAAGTATAGCTGCGCTCCGCTCGCAAGAAGCGCAACGACCAGAAACGGCATCAGAAAACGCAGTGGATGCTGTCCACTTGAACGCATCGCTGTTATCTCACTGCTGGAACTCAACCTACCAACGGCAAAGAGTCCACCGAGCATGAGCGCTACAGGATCCAGCACCTCGCAGAGATATGGAAGCATGGCGAGGTAGTACATACCAAGCGTCTGCAACGGCATCTTATGGTCAAGGAACGTTCCGAGGTGCTCTAGAAGATCGATAACGATGAAGATCGCACACAAAGCCATGAGTGCGAACGCTACAGAGCTCACAAACTGTTTGAGAACATATCGATCGAGGATCGTCATCTCTGGCGCATGGCCTCACGGACTGCGAGGAGTGACTGGCCCCAGCTTATGAATGCTCCGATACAAGCCATGCTCGCTGACGCGAGAAGTATCTCTTGCGTGGTTACACGACCGACCCACGATGCAAGGTGACGTGCATAGGAATGGATACTCACGACAGCACCTACGCTAATCAGTATTCCAAGAGCCCCTGCAAGTAGTCCTACAATTGTGTGCGGTGCTGCGATCCATCGCATCGGCGCACCGAGAAGCTCGGCAACACGCAGGTCTGAACCAGCACGATGTACTTCTGCTTTGAACGCGTAGGCAACGCCCACGCCGAAGAGAACGAAACTCAATATCCCTGCTGCACCACCGAATACCATCAGCGTTCGACGGAGTTCTTCAACCATCACGACATATGTGCGTGGCCACGTGATAGATGCTATCGCACGCATCGATCCTTGACGAAGCTCCGCAACGACACGCTCCACGTCGTGCTGCGTTACGAGCTCTGGCGACAGACGCACGCGAATGAGCGTCGGAAGTTCAGCTACACCTCGGAGATCTTGATCAGCAATCCGGAGCTCGGTTGCAAACTCCTTCCACACGGCATCGCTCGACTGCACAGTGGCTTCCACGACGCCGGGTTTGCGCGCAATTGTTGCCGCGAGGTTCTTCACACCCACAGGCGATAGATAGTCGTCGCACATCACGTCAATCGTCATCGCCGAAGCACGATCATTTGCTTCACGCCACGTGCCGAGTGCCCACATTGCTCCGGCAATGCACCATGCCGAAGCGACAAGGGCAACAACAATCATTCGGACAACTGGACCCTTGCGACGCGACATGAGACGTCCAGCCGCCTGGAAATGGAACCACATTACGACCCCCTCTTCCGAAGAATTACATGTCGTACATCATCAATCACGCGCGCCACGGCACGGATCGGAAAATGGATTTCACGTCGCACGTGTGCTACACTGAGTGCGCCCATGACCAACGTGTTTGTCACAAGCGCTACACCAACAAGCAGCGGTTGATCCATCAGCACGACGAACATGAAGGCACAGGCACCAGCGATTAGACCCAGCGCAGAGTACTTCACGATGGCCATGCTCTGTCCCATTGCTGCGATGATGGAGTTCATCAGCAAGAACGGCATCCCGAGTCCAGCAAGAATCAGCACGTTGAAGTGTGCGATTGCATCGGCATACGTCGGACCCAGCACAACGGTAATGATGTTGCTCAGACCAAGTTCAAGTGCAATGATTGCGATAATGGTGGGGATGAGCGTAACACTGATTGCCTTCGTTATCAGCACCTGCATGTCCTCCATTCGCCGCTGGGCATACATCCGCACGGCTGCGGGATACAACAACGTGCTCACAGCATCAAACGCCTGCTCGAACACGCGGTAGAGATTCTTGGCAGGCGTGAACGCACCAGCGACGCCTGTACCGAAAAACACACCAATTGCAAGATTGTCGAGCTGACGTGGCGCAGAGTTCAACGCCGTCGCCATTGCCAATGGCACACCATAGCGCAAATACGTGCCCAAGGAAATTCCTCCGCTCCAGCCAAACACCAGCTCTTTCCGCGTGAGCACAATCGTTGCGAGCGAACTTGCTCCCATGCCAACGATGTCGATCATCACGAGGCTATCGAACGATGTTAGCGTGCCGTTGGTGATAAACCACCACGTGAGCGCCGTGCGCACTCCGAACCAAATGGCATCGGCTACGAACAAGTCCTTCATGCGCATGTCGCGGTAGATCAGCTTCAAGCAGAACATGCGCGGGATGGTGACAAGCGCATAGAGCGGCAAAATGTCAGCCACACGACCCAAACGGTAGTCACCCACCATATCGGCCAGCGGGTGGCCGGCCAGATACACACCGAAGGTTGCAACGCCTACGATAATCACATGAATCAGCAGCGCCATTGCATTTACGCGACGTCGCTCATTGGTATCAACGCCGAATTGAATCACACCGGCAAGCGCTGATCCATCCGATACGATCATGATCCACGTATTCACGGCAACGAGGATGGAGAACGCTCCAAGATCCAT
>JAURNF010000133.1 GCA_030830285.1 Candidatus Kapaibacterium sp. | reverse complement strand
TATCGCGGATACGACTCAGCAGGGGTATGCCTCATCGCTGATGGAGGACTTCGCATTGAGAAGAAGGCCGGTCGTGTCATGGATCTTGAACGAGCCGTTGACATGGATCAGCTCCACGGTACTGTGGGTGTTGGTCACACGAGATGGGCAACGCATGGTGTCCCGAACGACGTCAACGCGCACCCGCACATGGATCATTCGGGCACAATCGCTCTGGTGCATAATGGCATCATCGAGAACTACCTCACGATCAAGAAGAAACTCCTCAATGCTGGATACACATTCCAATCGGACACAGACAGCGAAGTTCTCGCAGTGTTCATTGGAATGTTGTACGAGACGCTTCACGACCTAGAACAGGCCGTTCGAACAGCACTCGCAGAAGTGGAAGGCACGTTTGGCATCGTGGTCGTAAGCACACACGATCCAGATATGATCATTGCAGCCCGACGTGGAAGTCCACTCATCCTCGGCATTGGAAACGGAGAATACCTCGTTGCATCAGATGCTGCGGCTGTGATCTCGCATACACGTCAGGTTGTGTACCTGAATGAGAACGAAATGGCCATCCTTCGCAGGGATGGTTTTCAGACAAAGACAATTGCGAACATCGACACGCATAGTGTTGTCGAAGAGATTGCCTTTGAGCTTGAGCAGATCGAAAAGGGCGGCTTTGAGCACTTTATGCTCAAAGAGATCTACGAACAACCAATCACCTTCCGAGACGGATTCAGAGGTCGCCTTCAGGCTGCCGAGGGGACGGTAAAGCTCGGAGGTCTGGCTGCTGTGCGAGAGAAGTTGCAATCTGCTAAGCGGATCATTATCACAGCGTGTGGCACATCGTGGCACGCCGGTCTGGTTGGTGAATACCTGATTGAGGCACTCGCTCGAGTGCCTGTTGAAGTTGAATACGCTAGTGAGTTCCGCTACCGCAATCCGATCATCAATAGCGATGACGTTGTGATTGCAATCTCGCAAAGCGGCGAGACGGCCGACACGCTTGCAGCAATACGTGAAGCGAAACTCAAGGGCGCCACAGTCATCGGCATGGTGAATGTTGTGGGCAGCACAATTGCACGCGAAACAGATGCCGGCGTATACCTGCACGCAGGACCTGAGATTGGTGTTGCGTCTACAAAGGCCTTTACATCGCAGCTGTGCGTCCTAACACAGTTTGCATTGTTCATGGGTCGCATGCGTGGCCTGTCCGCTGAAGAAGGAAAGCGTATTGCTCACGAGCTCGAACGGATTCCGGATCATATTGCTTCGATCTTGGAGCGTGCGGATCAAGTTCGCACCATAGCTCATGAATATGCTCAGGCGGCAAACTTCCTTTACCTTGGACGTGGGTTCAATTTCCCTGCTGCGCTTGAGGGTGCACTCAAGCTCAAGGAGATTTCATACATCCATGCCGAAGGTTATCCTGCAGCTGAGATGAAGCACGGTCCAATCGCTCTGATCGATGAAAACATGCCGGTTGTGTTCATCGCTCCTCATGATGAGATTTATGACAAGGTGCTCTCGAACATCGAGGAGGTACGTGCACGTAACGGACGTGTTATTGCGATTGCTGATGACGAGGACACACACATAGAACAGGTTGCTAACCATGTTCTTCGTATTCCTCGTACACTGCCGTTGCTTACGCCAATTCTTGCATCAATCCCCCTTCAGTTGCTGGCCTACTACATCGCAGTCGAGCGTGGTTGTAATGTAGACATGCCGCGCAACCTCGCGAAGAGCGTGACGGTAGAGTAACGCATGCCGCACGAGCATTCAGTAGACCAGCTCTTTGAAGAGATCTCGCGCGGATCGCGTCGTGCTCTTGCGAAGGGGTTGTCGCTGATTGAAAGTACCGCACCGCATGAGCGAGAGTCGGCTATGCAGCTACTTGAACGTTGTGGAGCCAATCCTCATACATCCAAACGCATTGGTCTTACCGGCGCCCCTGGAGTTGGCAAGAGTTCGTTCGCGGAGCAACTGGGGATGTCGTTCGTTGAACGCGGTGAGCGAGTCGCGGTGCTCGCAGTTGATCCATCGAGCCGCAAAACCGGAGGTAGCATCCTTGGTGACAAGGTTCGAATGCCGTTGCTGTCGAACCATACGCAAGCATTTGTCAGACCTTCACCATCGCGCTTAGCGCTTGGCGGTACAACGCCGACGACACGCGATGCGATCGTGGTATGCGAAGCAGCCGGGTACACAACAGTAATTGTAGAATCGGTGGGTGTCGGCCAAAGTGAGACGGACCTCTCTGACATGGTCGATGCGTTTTTGCTGCTTGTGCTTCCAACCGCCGGTGATGACGTGCAAGGCATCAAGCGTGGCATCATGGAAATGGCCAATGCCATCCTTGTGTCTAAGGCCGACATCGACGAGCAGGCCACTGCAATGGCAACGGCGATGTATGTAAGTGCATTGCGTCTGCTGCACCCTCCCCTGCCATCGATCTCTGTGCCCGTGCTTCCCCTGTCCTCTCGAACGGGTGCTGGTGTTGCTGGAGTTCTTCAGTGGCTCGACACATTCTTTTCAGCCGAACATGCTGAGACCCTGCACGATCAACGACGCCATCAGAGACGAGCTTGGTTTGATGCCGTCTTACAACAAGAACTTACTGACCGATTCTTGCAACATCCGGTGATGGTTCAACGTCTTCGTACGTTGCAAGCAGAGGTTGACGGAGGTACACGTATTCCAACAGTTGCTGTGCATTCGCTATTGTCCTCTCTATCGCTGTCGTTCACGGAGAGCATATGAAACAAAAGATGGCACTATTCCAACAAGCGCTTCGGGATGCATCTGTTGATGCATGGATGATGTATGACTTTCGTGGTACGAATGATCTTGCCTTGCACATGCTCGATGTTCCGTCGGACGCGCATTGCACGCGTCGTTGGGCTGTGATCATCCCAGCGAATGGCTCTCCGGTAAAGATCGTCCATCGGATGGAACAGATCCCACTCGAGCACATCGACATTCCGACAATTCTCTACGACACGCGTGACTCATGGAATCAGGCTCTTGAAAACGCATTGCGAGGATTCACAACTGTCGCGATGGAGTATTCACCCATGAATGCGATTCCCGTCACGAGTAAGGTTGATGCAGGAACGGTTGAATCAGTACGAGCTCTTGGGAAGACCGTCGTATCCTCAGCAGATCTCGCTCAGCGCTTCACAGCAGTCCTCTCAGAAGATCAACTCGCGGGTGCAGCAGTTACTGGTGGACAGCTGCGTGACGTGATCATGAATGCGTTTGCATACATCCGTGAGTGCATGATTTCGGCGACACCCGTTTCGGAGTATGATGTCCAGAAGCGAATCCTGCACGAGTTCAAAGAGCGTGGGATGGAAACTGACTCGGCGCCTATCGTTGCCATCGGTCCTAACGCTGCTTCCCCCCACTACGCTCCATCAGCCCTCACATCGTCGATGATTGAATCAGAAATGGTTGTTCTCATCGATGCATGGTGCAAGCGCTCATCTCCTGGGGCTGCGTATGCAGATCTAACATGGGTTGGATACACTGGCGTTGCCATTCCAGCCGACGTGGCATCGACGTTTGCGATCATCGCTGATGCACGCAATGCAGCTCTGGCAATCGTCCACGAGCGGTATCGCGCCGGTAAGCCAGTGTATGGCTATGAAGTTGATCGAGCATGTCGCTCTGTTGTGGAAGCAGCTGGAATGGGATCACATTTCATCCATCGGACTGGCCACAACATCACCACCGAGATCCACGGTCCAGGTGTGAATATGGATGACTACGAGACCCACGATACACGCAACATCTTACCCGGCACGATGTTCTCAATCGAACCTGGATTGTATATCCCAGGAATTCTAGGCATGCGCACGGAGATTGACGTAGTCGTCCAACACGACGGATTGGTAACAGTCCCATCCTCGCCTCTCCAAACGTCTGTGCTCCCTCTTCTAGCTGACGAATGGCAACAGTAAGGGTCATCCTGCTCATACTGTTTTTGAGTATTAGTTCTGTATCTGGTGCTCGAGCGCAACGAACTGATGACCGCGATCAACTGCGTATGGCTGCAGCATACGAACGCGGTGGAGATCAGCGCGGAGCTGCACGCATCTATCAAGAACTCTATGCTGCTTCACCGGCCAACGAGACCTACTTTCAGGGCGTTGTGCGCACGCTTTCTGCATTACAGCAGTTCGATGCGTTGATGCCCATCGTCGAAGCGCACGCGACCGCTCGCACTACCGTTGAGGCTTGCATACTCGCTGGATCATTGCGCGCCCGGCGCGGTGAGCGCGACGCGGCGGTTGCTTGGTGGAGGCGCGCACAGGAGGTCAGCGGCGATAAAGAACAAGTGCTTGTGCAGATTAGTAATGAGCAACGTAAAGCTGGTTTGTATGATCTCGCACTGTTATCAATTCGACAAGCTCGTACGTTATCTGGTCGAGAGTCGGATCATCCATATAGCGAGGAACTCGTAGGTCTGTTAACGCTTACAGGGGGCTATGCCGAAGCATGTGATGAGATCATTGACGTCTTTACCAAAGAACGAGATCTCTATCGTGCCATGCGCTCGCTAACGGTTATTCTCGCGTCAGAGGGTGCAGCCGAACGTGTCATCGCAGCCGTTGAGCGTCTGTCAACAACCGAGGAAGAGAACCTCCGTCTGCAGCAGTGGGTGTATCGTCAGATGCGCGCGTGGAGTCGCGCTCTGACAACGAGTATCCAGCTCGATCGTATCACAAGAGCAAACGGCAATGAGATCCTGATGTTCGCCGAAGGGGCTCGCAACGACGAACAGTTCGACATTGCCCTTACGGCATACGATAACGTGCTGTCTGTCTCAAAGGACCAACGCACTCGCATTTCTGCTGCATACGGATCTGTGAAGGCTCTTGAACAGCAAATGCGTCGCACGCGTGAGTTGTCTCAAGAAGATGCCAAAGAGATTGTGCGACGATACGATGAGGTTGTATCATCAAATCCAACGCATCCCCTCTCTGCGGAAGCACTCCTGAATGCCGCACGTCTCGAAGATGCCGTGTTGTATCAGCAAGATAGAGCACGTGAGCGTCTCCAGAGGATTCAGAACCAGTGGCGTGGAACTACCACGTACGCTGAGGCGGCGCTGCTACTGGCTTCCTCGTACATCTCAATCAACAAGGACGCTGAAGCCGTCGAGGTGCTCAACAATCTCATTTCCTCGCCTGCTGTTATTGCGGGAGATCGCAAGGATTTAGCACGATTAATGCTGGCTGACATGGCGTTTTGGAAGCGCGACGTTGCTGAGGCGCGTCGTCTATATGGAGAGCTAGCCGACGTGCCGTCTTCACCTGCCGCGAATGATGCCATTGATCGATTGCTGCTGCTTGACCTAGCACAGGATGACTCTGCGTCTGTGAGCGCTTTTGCAATAGCAGAGGGGAATGCTGCTCGTCGTTCATTCTCAGCAGCCTACGAGGGCTTCATGCGTATCGGCGAAGGTACTCGCGATGTCGATCTTCGTGATAGGGCCTTCGTGCGTGCCATGGAGTCTGCGCTATCTATGCGCAACGACTCGCTCGCTCGCGCTGCAGTTGGTCAGGTAGTCGATCGCATTCCAGAAACGATCTGGGGAGATCGGGTGCTGCTGCGACTCGCTGAGATTGAGGAGCGCAGTGGCAACGTTCCTTCTGCAATGAACGCGCTTAGCACCATCCTCGTGGCCTATCCACGTTCTATCTTTGTACCTACTGCTCGAGATCGACTGCGTCGTTTGCGTGGTGATTCGTAGTTCTCGAAGGCAGACTTCATTTCCACTTCGGAGAGATCAATGTCAGTCCTTACGTTTTCTGAGCTTCCATACGTCCGTCCAAATCTTGATTCCCTGCGTTCATCGTACGGATCAATCACAACGCAGCTCAACGATGCAGCAACTGCAGAGATTGCAATCGAAGCAGTAGCGGCATGGAATGCCCTTCGCATCGACGTAAGCACAATGAATTCTCTCGCGGAGGTTCACTTCACACAGAATGTGGCGAACGAGGCAGCGAAGGAAGAGAAGCTGTGGTTTGATGAGCACGGTCCATCGATCGTCGACCTCGATCAGACGTTTGTGCACACCTTGTTGGGTTCGCAATGGAAGGCGGCCATCGGACAAAAGTTTGGCGCACTGTTCATTACTCGGCTTGAGGATTCGACACGAACCTTCCGTCCTGAGATCATGGAACTCCTTGTTAAGGAGAGTGAGCTCTCGCGGCAATACAATGAACTCACAGCATCAGCAAAGATTAGCGTCGATGGCACAACGTATAATCTTAGTTCGATCGGTAAGCTCCTCATTGATCTCGACCGTGATGTGCGTCAACGTGCTCATCTCGCGATGTACGGGTTCCTATCTGAGAATGCAAGCGAACTGGATCGTATCTACCACGATCTCGTTCAGCTTCGCACGCAAAAAGCACAGGCACTCGGCTTCGCTTCATACACAGAGCTCCGCTACATCGAATATGGTCGTGTGGACTACAATGCTGCGGATGTTGAGCTATTCCGCGCACAGGTTCGCGAAGTAGTCGTGCCCCTCGTTATGCAACTGCGTCGTGCACAGCAGAATCGTCTCGGATTAGAAACATTCACGATCGCTGACGAAAAGGTGCAGTTCCCAGACGGTAATCCTGTTGCTGAGGGTGATCACGACTGGATCGTCGAGCGTGCCGCTAACATGTACAAGGAGCTTTCTCCTGAAACCCATGAGTTCTTCTCATTGATGCTCGATGGCGACCTTCTCGATCTCAAAACCAGAGACAATAAAGCCACCGGTGGATATTGCACTAGCTTTCCGAAGTACGGTGTTCCATTCATCTTTGCAAACTTCAACCGCACAACGCACGATGTTGAAGTACTCACGCACGAGGCTGGACACGCATTCCAGGCATATCGTAGCCGCCAACACATCGTGCCTGAATACTTCTGGCCCACAATGGAGGCCTGCGAGATTCACTCCATGGGTATGGAGTTCCTTACCTGGCCATGGATGAAGGAGTTCTTCGGTGAGCAGACGGATAAGTTCCGATTCTATCACCTTCAAGGAGCGTTGCTGTTCCTGCCATACGGATGTGCCGTTGACCATTTCCAGCATTGGGTGTATGCAAACCCAACAGCAGCGCCTGCTGAACGGCTTGCCAAATGGAAGGAAATGGAATCGATGTACATGCCGTGGAGAAACACCGAGGGTTATCCAGCCGCTGCAGAGGGCCGTGCATGGCAGTTCCAACGGCATATCTATGAGTCTCCCTTTTACTACATCGACTACGCACTTGCACAAACATGCGCCCTGCAGTATTGGAAGTGGTCTGAAGAGGATCGCAAGGCAGCATTTGACTCGTACCTCAAGATTTGTGACATCGGTGGATCACAATCCTTCCTTAGCATCGTGTCATCGGGTGGTCTCATATCACCGTTTCAAGATGGGTGCTTGAAGGGCGTCGTTGATTATTCCTTCTCATGGCTGTCACAGCACTACCCTAACTTCATGCATTGACAATGCAAGTCGTTGCTGCACAACGAGAAGCACTGTTCATTTAACAATTCGCACAAGAGCTTCAAGCGTAAAGTTCTCGCCATATGCCGGAAAGCGGAATTGGAGGGAATCTTTCGGGTCGTGCTTTTGTGTAGGTTTGTATGGTTCTGAAGTCTAAACGTTTCTGTCCCAGTAACAGGTTACAAGCAACATGAAGAGAATGACTGCTTGGAGTGTA
>JAURNF010000132.1 GCA_030830285.1 Candidatus Kapaibacterium sp. | reverse complement strand
GCATTCCGCTGCGCCGCATTCTGCGTGTACACGGATGTTCCGGGATCGACGATGAAGGCGCGGCCGTCAACACTCACGGTTATGCTGTTCTGATCTTGATGCGCATGTCCTCCCTTACCGAACTGCCCTACGGGTCCGCTGCGCAAGGTTACACGCATGTGCTCGCGGTCAAACGCATACAGTCCGAAGTCAGACATCTGGCTGGACAGATTCACTGTCGGCGGCACGAGGTCATACATGTATGAGCAGTCTGCGTGCAGTCCCGTAAGCTTCATCGCCATTCCATCGTCATTGTCACCAATCAGCGGCATACCGAGCTGCTCGAGGTATGCACACCGTGCAACGGCACGGTCGAGGCGCACATCATCATGCGACGTCCAACCAGCAATCGTTGCAAACGGACCAAGCAATGCTCGTGCATGCACAAACGTGTCGACGATTTGCCGATGATATCCTGTGCTGGCTTCGTTCGACATGCCATCGTTGAGAATCTGCCGCTGAAGCTCGCGCCGAAGTTCGCGCGCGGCGAATCTTCCCCATGTATCTGCGTGCGCTTCTGATGGCAGATAGCGCGCAACAGCCAACAGTCCAAGCAGGTTTGCTGCGTAGTGCGACGTTGACAATCCACCACGACGTTCACGGCGCACCCAGATGCACTCTGCGTGATCTAGGGCAAGGGCTGCAACCCGACGCTCAGTAGCGTCACTCGTCCAACCTGTGCGTCGAGCCCAATCCCATGCGACCAACATTACATTGACGCGCAGAGCGGTTCCCATCGGGAATGCCCAGTGTGTTCCGCGCTCGGCAGGCCAAGCTCCCGCAAAGGATTCAATCTCCGATGCCAGCAGGTCACACCATCGATCGGCATCTGCAGTGTCGATATGTGCAGCAAGTGCGTATGCGCACCAATGATGCATGCGGCTGAGCTCGTGAATCACTCGCACATCAACATGCTCTGGGTCGGGATCACCCACATGCCAATGAGGGATCTGAGGAAGGCCTGTCGCGCCATCTCGCATTGCACGTGCAAAGGTCAACACCTCGTGTCCATGTGCTCGCATCCATGCCTCTGATGGGAACGAAGCAATGTTGGTCAGAATCGTTCGGTCGACATTCCATGGTGTTGGCAGGCGGCGGAGGCGCGACAGAAGCAGACGTTCACGCAGGGCGTCAACGGCTTTCTGTACCAAGAATGGTCGCAGCGGACCACGGATTAGACGAATGTTCCACGAGAAGTTCACGGGCGCAAACTACTCCGAGAAATCCAGATTCGCCGAGGGCGGCGTGCGTGTGCGCCGTAGATTTGAGCTATGTGTGGAATTGCTGGGCTTGTAGATCAACGCCTCCAACAACCGGAATTGCTCGAGGTAGGCGCTCGGATGCTCGAGGTGATGGGCCATCGTGGACCCGATCATCGGGGGACGTGGTGCACGCCCCCTGTCTTCCTGGGACACAATCGACTGAGTATTCTGGACCTGTCCTCAGGTTCGCATCAGCCGATGTCGTCGCAAGGACTCACCATCACCTACAACGGCGAAGTGTACAACTACGTCGAACTGCGTGCGGAGCTCGAGTCGGAAGGGTACCGCTTCCACACAACAGGTGATACAGAAGTCATCCTCAATGCATTTCACCGTTGGGGAGCTTCATGCGTTGAGCGCTTCATTGGGATGTGGGCGTTCGCGATTTGGAATGAAGCCACACAAGAACTGTTCTGCTCGCGCGACCGCTTTGGCATCAAGCCGTTCCACTACATCGCGCGCGATGGACGATTGCATTTCGCATCCGAGATTAAGGGGCTGCGCACGTCCCCACTGGATCGTGGCGGTCTCAACGAAGCACAGCTGGTAAGGGGCTTGTACCTGGGCTGGATGCACCATTGGGAAGAGACATCGTTCGCTGATATCAAGAGTCTGCCGGCATCGCATAACCTTCGCTGGTCCAATGGCGAGATCACGATCTGGCAGTACGCCGACATTGCAACACAGCCAGATACATCGCGATCGTTCCAAGACAACGTCGAGAGGTTCCGCGAGCTGTTTATCGACTCGATTCGCCTCACCTCACGACGCGATGTCGACATGGGCGTGTGTCTCAGTGGTGGACTCGACTCAACGTCTATCGCGAGTGTCCTAGCGTCAGCTACCGACGAGCATTCCGTGAAGACCTTCACGGCATACTATACCGGCAAGGGCAACGTCGACGAACGTCCGTACATCGACCACGTACTCCAGCGATATCCGCAGATCCAGCAGAAAACGATTTCGCCCACGGACGCAGATGTGAACGAGGTGTTCGATCGCATCGTGCGGTTAATGGATGCGCCGATGCCATCGTCGTCGTACATCTCGCAGTACTTCGTGATGCAGCTCGCTGCATCGAACGGCGTAAAGGTTGTGCTCGATGGCCAGGGCTCAGATGAAATCATGGGCGGATACATGCATTCGCTCTACCGCAGCATCGCTGATTATCTCCGTGCCGGTAAACTCGATGATGCGGCAAAGGAACTCAATCATCATGCAGCGCGACAGAACTATGGCGTGCGTCGGAAGCTCGACGTACTAGCAAAGAGCATGCTCGCAGCTGTTCGCGACGAGCCATCGCTGTACCGACTTGAGTTTGCACGCACGGCTCCATGGATAGCGAAGTCATCACCGAGCTCAATTCCGTTGCGACTCGAAATGCCGTCGGGTCCGCGCCTCAATGCCTTCCTCTACAACCTCATGCGAGTAACGTTGCTGCCAACGCTCTTGCATACAGAGGACATCAACTCGATGGCATTTAGCATTGAATCTCGCGTGCCATTCCTGGATCATCGCCTTGTGGACCTCTGCTTTGCGATGCCGAACGAACACAAGATCTATCGCGGAGAAACAAAGCGCGTATTGCGCGCAGCAATGCGTGGCATCGTTCCCGACCCCGTTCTTGATCGCAAGGACAAGACGGGCTTCATCACGCCGGGCCAT
>JAURNF010000017.1 GCA_030830285.1 Candidatus Kapaibacterium sp. | reverse complement strand
TCCACAGCGATGTTATCGCCCCACTCAAGGTGTGGGTGATCGGCCAAGAGTAAATCGGCCTACGATTGAACAATCCCAAAGCCCGCACGAACGATCGTGCGGGCTTTTGTGTTTATTGCCACATGAAACGCTACATCATTACCGGTGGTACCGGTTTTCTCGGACGTGCCATTGCTGCGGCACTGCAGCAACGTGGCGATGACGTCGTGTGTATCACGCGGGGTCGTGGCAATGGCAGCAGCTTGCGCACGTGGGAAGAACTCCCGTCATTTATCGAAGGCGCTCATGCGGTAATCAACCTTGCCGGATCGAGCGTGGGTGGACCCCGGTGGTCGGCACGGGTGCGACATGAGATTCTGACGAGTCGCACCGAATCGACACGCAAGGTTGTCGATGCCATCGCGAGCGCACAGCAGCGTCCAGCGCTGATCAGTGCGTCTGCCGTTGGGTACTATGGCAATACAATGATCCCAAGTAACGAGGCTCTGCCGGCTGGCCAGACCTTCCTTGCCGAAGTGACAGCAGCATGGGAGCGTGAGGCAGAGCGCGGTCGTGCGTACACACGCGTGTGCACGATGCGCATTGGAGTTGTCCTCGATCCTCGTGAGGGGGCGCTGCCCAAGATGGCGCTGCCGATGAAGCTTGGGATAGGGGGCGCACTTGGATCGGGCCGACAGCATCTTCCGTGGGTGCACCGTGATGATGTCGTAGGTGCATTTCTCTGGGCTGCCGACGATTCCTCCGCGTTCGGTCCATACAACGTGGTTGCACCCGAAACGGTGACGATGCGCCAGTTCGCCAAAACTCTGGGGTCGGTACTGCACCGTCCATCATGGCTACCAGTTCCAAGTCCAGTTTTGCGGCTTCTGCTTGGTGCTCAAGCCGATGTTGTGCTGCATGGACAGTGGGTTATTCCGAGTCGTTTGCTTGGCACGCCATTCCGCTTTTCGCATCCGCAGCTCACCGAGGCACTGCGTGATCTCCTGGGCAAAGCCCCTTGAACTTTTTTGGTTAACTTGCACGCCTTCAATCTCGAATAATATCCAGCCAGGAAGTGTTGCATGAGCATCGAAGTTGTCATGCCCAAGATGGGCGAGTCGATCCAAGAAGGTAAAATCCTTCGTTGGGTAAAGAACGTTGGCGACAAGGTTGAGCGCGACGAGGTGATCCTCGAAATCTCGACTGATAAGGTCGACACAGAAGTTCCTTCACCATCGGCTGGCGTGATCACGGCGATCATGTTCCAAGAGGGTGACACCGTCGAGGTTGGGAAGGTTATCTGTGTGCTCGGTGGTGAAGGCTCAGCTGCCGCTGCTCCAGCACCAGCCGCCGCACCAACTCCTGCGCCAACTCCTGCGCCAACTCCTGCACCAGCCCCTGTTGCTGCTCCAGCGGCTGCTCCTGCTGCCGGTGGAGGTGAGATCGACGTTGTGATGCCGAAGATGGGCGAGTCGATCCAAGAAGGTAAGGTCCTTCGCTGGGTTAAGAAGGTGGGCGATAAGATCGAGCGCGACGAAGTGCTCCTCGAAATTTCAACTGACAAGGTGGATACTGAAGTGCCATCACCTGCAGCAGGCACACTCGTTGCGATCCTCGCAAACGAAGGTGACGTTGTAGAAGTTGGTAAGGTCGTTGCACGTCTTGCATCGGGCGCAGGCGCTGCCGCACCTGCACCTGCTCCTGCTCCTGTGGCTGCACCAGCAGCGGCAGCAGCGGCAGCACCACCAGCACCAGCACCAGTAGCCACAGCACCGGCTGCCGTTGCAGTGAATGTCGCACACGCTGCAACTTCAAGCGTACCTCGCCAATCAGGTGCGCGATTCTACTCGCCACTTGTTCGTAGCATTGCTGCGGCGGAAAACATCTCTGTTGCAGAGCTCGACAGTATCCCTGGAAGTGGCATTGAAGGCCGCGTGACGAAGAACGACGTGATGGGCTACCTCGCGCGTCGTGGCACTGGTGCACCAGCACCGGTTGCTGCATCGGCACCAGCGCCAGTAGCACCAGCGGCATCGGCACCAGCAGCTGCGCCTGCAGTGCTCACTGGTGGACAGTCAGAAGTCATTCCAATGGACCGTATGCGCCAGCTTATCGCTGAGCACATGGTTCGCTCGAAGCATACATCACCGCACGTGACAAGCGTCGCTGAAGTAGATGTGACGGGCATCGTTAAGCTTCGCGAAAAGGTCAAGGACGCATTCCAGAAGCGTGAAGGCTTCAAGCTCACATACAATCCGTTCTTTGGCTGGGCTGTATGTGAAGGCGTGAAGGCATTCCCACGCATCAACGTCAGTGTTGACGGAACGAACATCATCCAGCACAAGCGCGTGAATCTCGGCATGGCTACAGCGTTGCCAGATGGCAACCTTATCGTGCCTGTGATCAAGGGTGCTGATACGTTGAACATCACTGGTGTTGGTCGTTCGATGCAGGATCTTGCTGATCGTGCACGCTCGAAGAAGTTGTCGCCAGATGACATTGCGGGTGGCACAATCACGGTCACAAACGTTGGTTCATTCGGTTCGCTCTTCGGAACACCAGTGATCAACCAGCCACAAACATGTATCATCGGCATCGGCGCAATTCAAAAGCGTCCGGTTGTGCGCGAACTTGATGGTGAAGACGTGATCGTTGTACGCAGCATGGTGTACTTGTCCATCACGTACGATCACCGCGTTATCGACGGTGCGCTCGCAACGCAAGCACTCGCTGCGATGAGCCGTGCACTTGAGTCGGTGAATGAGAATACGGTGACGCTCTAAGCGTACCTGGCCAACTAGGTCGTAGAGATTGTTCTGCGGGAGTTTGTGCGCAAGCATGAACTCCCGCGTTCGTTATGCGCCAGCATTCCGCTCGAGAATAATCGTCACTGGTCCATCGTTGACAATGTGAACCTGCATCATGGCTCCAAACACGCCTGTTTCGACGTACAACGGTGTGTCGCTAGCTGAGGCGCGGTTGCGTGCCATGTCGACAAACGCATAGTATAGCGGCTCTGCATGTTCCGGACGTGCAGCGTCCATGTACGATGGACGTGTGCCCTTCGTGAGATCGCCATAGAGTGTGAATTGCGACACGAGAAGAATCCCTCCACCGGTGTCGCGCACCGAGAGATTCATTTTGCAGTCGTTATCCGGAAACACACGTAGTGCGAGCAGTTTGTCGGCCATCCACTCGCACTCGGCAAGTGTGTCTGTATGTGTGATGCCAACAAGTACGCAAAGGCCGTGGTCAATGGTGCCGATCGTTGCACCATCAATATCGACATGTGCATGTGACACGCGTTGTATGACAAGCTTCATTGATATCCTTTCGATGGAACAATATGTAGTTTCGCGAAGTATTCATCACTATCTGGTAGATCGTCATGCGTAACATCCTGTTCGGAATCATCGCGACGGTTGTTCTTGGAACATCGTCACTCGCAATCGCCCCTCACGTATCAGCGTCGTCCGACACGCGCTCGGAAAAGCAAATGCAGCATGGTGAAGGTGTGAAGTCGAAGACGCGTATTCCTCTGTCGCAAGCAGTTGCTGAAAAGAAATTCACATCGACAATTGCTGTAACAGCTACCGTTAAAGAGGTGTGCCAAGTCAAAGGCTGTTGGATGATCCTCGTTGACGGCGATACCAAGGTCCGTGTAACGTTCAAGGATTATGGATTCTTCATGCCGAAGAATCTTGCAGGCTCGAAGGTTGTCGTAGAGGGTATTCTCTCCGAAGAGGTGCTCAGTGAAAAGGATGCGCGTCACTACGC
>JAURNF010000131.1 GCA_030830285.1 Candidatus Kapaibacterium sp. | reverse complement strand
G
This sequence comes from Candidatus Kapaibacterium sp., assembly GCA_030830285.1. Classification (GTDB taxonomy): domain Bacteria; phylum Bacteroidota; class Ignavibacteria; order Kapaibacteriales; family Kapaibacteriaceae; genus UBA10438. The sequence continues at coordinate 4,280 of JAURNF010000131.1, read as the reverse complement.
GGAGCGTTGTAATGCGTCCAGCTGCTCCGCCCCCTGTCATGACAACACGTGGCGTAACAATCCGGAAGGTTGCATTGGCTGCATCCCAAAACACTTGCTCGTTCTCGGCATCGAGTGCCGACACATCTACCTGATCAGCAAGTGCCGATATGTCGCGATGAGGCAACACCGATTCACTCGCTGCAAACGGAAGGTTCAATGCAACCCGTCGGAAGAGCGGAATACGTCCGTCGGCACTCATGGAAAGCGAGAACGCGCCAGTAACATGCAACGAGGGCTGATCGATCACCTCACGCGTGTTGTCGATGAGAAGCTCCTTCGGTGTTGTCGCAACAGCACCCGTCCTGATCATCGAACTCGCCACAGGAAGCAAGGCAAGAATCTGCGGCTTATCGTAGATGTGCCAGTACGAGTTCGAGTCGATCTTCTCAGATCCGGTAACTGCGAAGTCCGACCACGAGGAGAAATACACTCCATCCCAATCCTGCACGGCAGCATAGGCCGGGAACAACATCGCGAGGTCTGTTGCATACGGACGTGGATGTGCGATCGATACATGATGCATCACGAAGGCCTTGCCCTTCGGACGCACCTGCGCAGCCGCATACACGGTGCCCCCATACGCTTCGTTCAGCATCGAGTTCGGCGTGTTACGCCAGTCGGATGCACCAAACACATCGTACTGCGGAGCTGCAGTGAGCTCCCAATAACTCGCCATCCGACGCGATGGACACAACAAGACTGATGACTTGAGCGTGTCTCGTACCATTCGATGGATCGATGCATACAACGCAGATAGTCGCTCATGATAGAACAACGAATTGGCTCTCTCGCGCGCAGGAGAAATCGATGCGTCGCCGATGAGCGACCGACGAATCGTTCCAGACGAGACACTCTCGCCGGCTGCAATGCCAGGGATCGCTACCTCACGCAACTGGACGTTGTCGATAAACACATCCCCACTGTCGGCTCCCATAAAGAACGCAAGATTCGCTGTTGCCTCATCAGACGAGCGCGCCGAGAACGTGAACGTGTAACTCTTCCATTGCGACGTTATCGACACGGTTTCATCCAAGCCATACCAGTCGAAGGGGAATGTGCCGTTGTACACATACATGCGCAACTCACGACTCATTCGCTGAGGAGTTGTCTTCGCCGAGAACGACAACATGTAGCGACCCAGACGCTTCAACGATGTAAGGCGCTGGTACAAGAAGATGCCATAGGGTATACGTCCTTCATCAAGCGAACCGATACGCACACGGGCCGACGTCGAGCCCTCCACCTTGTCGCCGTCACTCAGCTGCAGAATCGCTTGTGCCCCTTGTGCAGTATTCACCGAAAGTTGCCAGGCAGAGCTAAACGGATCTTCAAAGCCTGGATTGCGAAGCTGGTTCTCTGTATTCGTAGGCACGACACGCCACGCTGCATCAAGCGCTGCATTGGTGGTATAACCCTTACCACGCAGCCATCCATGCCACAGCGAATCGATGAGCGCCACGTGCTGCGATCCTGTATAGTTCGCATACGCCCCGTTTGGGCGCACAATGTCACCGGAATACAACCAGTATGCGATCAGTGATGCGTCTTCAGCTGCAATCACATACGCGAGAGCAGGATCGTCCTTGTACGCCACACCGCTGTACTGGTTGACGTGACTCAGTAGCAGACGCATGATGCCGCGATGGATGTTCTGCACGACGGGATCAAAGATCAGTGGCATCTTCGAGCCCCATCCAAGGGAATCCGGCTGACGCACACCATCACCACCGCGAGGCTGCCACGCAGTATGGAATGTGAACACGTAGTACACACCGTGTCGACGCAGCTGGTACAAGAACCAATCGAGCTTCCTCATTTGTGTCGGCGACAACCCACCACCGAGCGTCGTAGGTCCGTCGGCGAGAATCGAACCACCCGACCAACTTGCAACATCGAACGTGGAGAGATTCACACAGTTGATACCAAGCGCACGAAACCTTGCAGCCATTGCGATCGCCTGCGCACTATCGGGCCAGAGTGCACTCCATTGCAGATTTGTTCCAGCGATCCGAAGCCGACTGCCATCTGCAAACCCGAGATGTCCATCGGAAGTGAGCACGACTCGCCCCCTCGCACCAGCTTCTTCAAGAGGAATGGCAAGGAGCCCTGTGTCGAGTCGACTCCCATTTGGGATCGCAAACGGATATGGTCGTTGGAGGAGTTGCGCTTGACCAACTGTGTGGATTCCAACGAACGCGAGTGCACAGAGTATCAGATGCTTCATGACCTATCGCTGAATTTGTACGATTGTATGTGTTACAGTGCGATTCACCGTGAGCGAAACGACGTATGACCCTGCTGGTATCGCGCGAACATCAAGCGCGGCCTCTGATGAGAACACGTTAAGTTCGGCTCCGAGTAAGGTACGTCCGCGCAGATCTGACAGCGTTACTGATGCATTCGCCCCAACCTCAGTGCGTGCGCGAATGGTGAGCACATCACTGGCAGGGTTTGGCGACACGCGAATGAATGCTGACTGCGCCGACTGCGAATCTTGGATCGATGTTGGCGTCTTGAAGATCTGCGGGGCCTTGGCCGACATGTCGCGTAGCAACAATTGCTGCGCGAGTGTGGGCGACGTGCCGAACCATTGGAGCAACACGCTCGCATAGATGTTGCGATAGTCGTACTCCATCAGGAGGTCGCCTCGATCGTCGAGATCGGTGAGATTTGGATTGGCGCCGTACACGCCACCGTTAACGTTTGCACCGAACACAAACAACGGCGCTGCAGTGCCGTGATCAGTACCAACGCTGCCGTTCTCAGCGACTCGACGCCCGAACTCGCTGAATGTCATCCCAGCAATGCGCTTGTCCTGACCCTGCTGCTTCATGTCTGTCATGAACGACGACACAGCATCCCCAAGCTCAGCAAGGAGCGATGCGTGTGCGCCACGTGAGCTGTCATCCGCCGCCGTTTGATTGGCATGCGTATCGAAGTTGTTGTTCGCCCACGAGATCAGATACACACGCGATTGCAATCCACCCCGAATCAACTGCGATACAACGCGGAGCTTGGCACCGATGTCAGTCGCTGGATACGAGCCCGTTGGTGCACCAGCTTTATCGTTGGCCTGCTTCACAACAGATGCGTACACATCAGCACTGCGCGCGATGTTGCGCATAAATGCAACCTCACGTCCAGCAGGCGTGTCGCCCTGCACCGAACTCGGCACTTCTTCGTTGCCACCACCACCATTGACGAGACGGTAGAACTCATCTGGATCTCGGAATGTGATCCCCATCGGACCCGCAGTACCGAGCATACCGAGCGATACTGACGTGCCGATTTGGATTGCAAGCGGGTGCGCTGGAAGCTCCGTCGGATACGCAGGCGCAACCGACTGAAGATACCGTCCAATCCATCCCGTCGAGCCAAACACATCGGCATCGGTTGCCGTAAGCCAGATGTCGGTGCCGCGGAAGTGCGAACGATCCGGATTCGGATACGCAACACCCTGTATTACCGCCAAGTTGCCGGCATCAAACGCGTCACGGAACCCGCGCAGCGCTGGATGCCATCCAAGCGAGTCGTTAATGCGAAGGGCTTTCGATTTTGAAATTGCAATCGTTGGTCGACGTTGATAGTAGAGAGGATCTGTGTACGGGATCACCGTATTGAGACCATCATTACCACCCTGCATCTGAATAAGGATGAGCACACGGTCCTGCTCCTCCAACAACTGATGCAGAAGTGGATCACCACCAGCAAGTGCACGTACAGTGAACGAATTGATCACTGCAGGCAGTGCAGCAACGCGAAGAAAGGAACGACGTTTCATGGCGCTTCGCTCACATCAGTTGATATTCGGGCATACGGACAATTGCTTGCATCAAGAACTTGATGCGCTGCACTGCAGACGGAGCATTCACATCCCACTCATACACTTGCGCTCCGGCAAGCATGATTTCGAGGAGTACATCGCGCTGCTGCGGAGTAATGGGCATTGAAAGCATGAGACGAGCCATGTCTTCAACCACCTTCAATGCATCCTGCGGATTTGGGAGTCCGCGCACAACTGCTACTACGTCAGGTGTGAGTTTCTTGCCTGCGGTATCAGTCAACGTTGTTGCCACGCCTGACTGCTTACCATCGATGAAGCTCTCGGCATAGCGCTGGCGCAGCGGGAACGTCGATGTGGTAATCCACGCGTGATGTCCCTGCCAACCTTGAACGGTGGGCGGATAAAACGGCTCCTGTGATAACCGCGTCATCGACGCAACCACGTATGATCGATC
>JAURNF010000130.1 GCA_030830285.1 Candidatus Kapaibacterium sp. | reverse complement strand
TCTTCCCATTCCGAACAGAGTCGTTAAGCCCCGTTGCGCCGATGGTACTGCATCTGAACTGGTGTGGCAGAGTAGGTAGTCGCCAGGTCTTTTTTTCAAAGCCCTTGTCCTCACGGATAAGGGCTTTGCTGTTTTATGGACATAAACAACTAAGGCCCCTTTGCAGGAGCCTTACAATGTGTGGTCGCTATAGGATTTGAACCTATGACCTCTCGCGTGTGAAGCGAACGCTCTGAACCAGCTGAGCTAAGCGACCAATTGGGGCGCAATGTTAGTCTTATTGTGCGACTTCTCCAAGATGCACACCGTAGTTTTGCGCTCCATCTATGCTCGTATCACTCCTCACCAGTTGCTCGCTGTTCTTCATGCACTCTGTGCGTGCCGACTCTGTGCGTGCCGATACGGTGCGAATGAAGGATGTGATGGTGATTGGTGATACGTGGCTCGATAATCGCGCCGATGTGTCGGTTCCGACCACAACACTGGATGCACAGATGCTATCTCGCATCGCACCAGTTGCAATCACCGACGCATTGCCCCTTATCCCAGGTGCGTTTGCACGTGACTACGGTGGCGTGGGTGGACTCAAGACGTTCTCGATGCGGGGTGGTTCGTCATCGCAATCATTAGTTGTTGTCGATGGTGCACGCCTCTCCTCTGCACAGACAGGGACGGTGGATCTGTCGCTGATTCCTGCACGCCTGATTTCGTCGATGCGTGTTGTACGCGGCGGAGCAAGCGCACTCTATGGCGCAAACGCTGTGAACGGTGTGCTGGATCTCTCGCTTCGTACCGATGCGCGATCATCAGTCAGAGCATATGCGCTTGCTGGGTCCTTTAATGAATGGCGGATCGGTGCTGGTGCAACCACATCCGATGATAACGTGTCGATCAGTTTCGATGTGGACCGTCTGGGTACAGCTGGATCTTTCCCGTTTACACTGAACGAGTTCGGCACGACCTATGAAATCAATCGAACAAATAGTGATGCACGCTCGACATCAGGTGTGATGCGGTTGACAGTGAATGACGCTGCACTGACAGTGATTGGACGTACGTCAGAACGCGGTGTGCCTGGAAGCGTTGTGCAAGGAAGCGTGACAAATGCGCGTGCACGGTTCGCTGATGATGATGTTCTCGCGATCGCGTCGATCCCACTGCGCCTTATCGACAACGTGCCACTGGTAGTAACCTCGACGCTTCGATGGTTAGATCAACACTACACGGATCCAGAGGCAACACTCTTGGGTCCGTCAGGTATTGATGCGCGTACGATACAGCACGACGTAACATTTGGGGTGGCTACGCACGAGCTCACGTACGGCCCGGCAGTGTCGACAACGCGTGTTGAGCTTGGCTACGCGGATCTTTCCGGCGACGAAGTACTTGATCAGTCAGGTGCAGTAGTAACTCGCAGGAGCATTGCGGTTGCAACCGACTGGACGATACGTGATGTGGTTGTTGATGACCTTGATGTTCGTGCAGCATTGCGGTTCGACGCGTTCTCAGATGTCGGAACCGCGCTGTCGCCGATGCTTGCAGTAGACTATCCGCTTGGCGGTATGCTTCGTGGTTCATGGAGCTACAACTTCCGTCCGCCAACATTCGCTGAACTCTATGTGCTCAACTACGGCACTCGTTCGCTTGTGCCTGAACGTTCCCACACAGTGAACCTTGGCTACGCAGTTCCCATCACATCGTGGCTGTCATGCGATGTGGATGGATTCTGGATGTCAACATCAAATCTGATCGTGAGTGTGCCGGTAAGCCCCTTGCTCACAACAGCACAGAATGTTGGACGTGCCATCACGTATGGTGCTGAACTCATGCTGCGGGCGAGTGCATTCGATGATCGCCTGCGCGCTCAATGGTCCTACACACGTCAGTCAGTACTCGACGCAACAGGACGTCCTGGCATCGATGGTACGATGATTCCATACGCCGTGCCCGAACTATCGTCGATCATGGTGCATTGGTCCGATGCACTCACACAGAGCGGAGCCATGTGGAACGTTGGTGCTACGTGGTCGTACACAAGCTATCGGTATGCCCAAGCAGGCGGCACCTATGCATCACTTCTTCAACCATTCGCCGTTACGTCGGTGCACGGTGGTGTTGATGTGCGCGGTGGGAACACGGTTGTGCATCTGCGTGCGCAGTGCGACAATCTGTTCGACGCAGAATATGCTGTGATACGCGGCTTCCCAATGCCTGGGCGGAGTGTTCGGGTAACTGCTTCGTTGGAGGTTGCGCCATGAAGCGTGAACAAATCCATCCTGAAGTGCAGCGGCTGCATGATGAGGCATGTGCGCAACAGCGCGAGACGTACATCGATCCGCATACGGGGTACACGGTGCTCACACGCGTTGCGCATGAGCAACGCGGAACATGTTGCGGTAATGCCTGTCGCCACTGTCCGTACGATTGGAAGAATGTGCGGGTCGTGACAATGCTGTTGCTGGTGCTCTGCAGTGCGGTAACGATATGGGCACAACCACAACGCATGGATTCGGTTGTAAGCCTGCAGCCGGGGAGTGGACAGCGTGTGGGGCAAGGACCGGTGTTCTTCCCGATGAATGTGCTGACCGGACCCGAGCCGCGTGCATCGCGCACATCGCCTGTTGCGGAACCACGCGAGGTATGCTCGCTTGGACTCGATGGCAGCATCACGTTGGGTCTGCGTCGTGCGGTGATTGTTGATCTGCCCGGACCCGACTTCACGGTGTTTGAAAATGCCTTCATGTTTGGCTCACGCACATTCGCAGAGCCAGCACGTGTGGAGGTGAGCCGTGATGGTATCGCGTGGTATGCCTTCCCATTTGATTCGCTCACACTGCGAGGGTGCGCCGGAGTCAGCCCCACTACAGGACTTGATGCGTTCAACCCATCCGTGAGTGGTGGTGATGCGTTCGACCTCGCGACCATAGGAGTTGATAGCGTGCGATGGATTCGCATCACGGATGTCACGCGCATTATCCTCGACAACCGTAGTCATCCGTTCTACGATCCAACGCTGAGTGGCTTTGATCTTGATGCGATCATCGCTGTTCATACGGTGCCGATGGCCTTTGAGCAGCGCATCGAATCGACATCCGCAACTGACGACCTCACCGTCGATGTTGTCAGCAGCGCTACGGTGTCGATCTATGATGTGCGCGGAGCAGTGATCTACCAACGCGTGCTCAGTCCGGGTATTCACACAGTTGATCTACACGTTGTACCTCGTGGTGCCGTGCTTGTCGTTGTTGATGATGGTCGCACACGCCAGTCACTGAAGGTGAAGCGATGAGCACGGTGTCGAACATCGGAGCAATACTGCGCAGTTGCGCTATCGTCATGCTGCTAACACAGCTGCATGGCTGCGTTCCCGTGCCTGTCGAACCCGATCCTATCACGACGCCACTTGCGCAGCCAGGGTTCTTCGTTGTGAATGAAGGTCTATGGCGTCAGGACAATGCAACGTTGTCCTTTGTGCGTGAAGATGGACGTGTCGAGACGAATGTTGTGCAGTCGCGCAACCAGGGTCTGCGACTTGGCGATACTGGGTCGGACATTCTTGTACGTGGCGATAGTGTGTTTGTGATTGCCAGTACATCGCGCTCGATCGAAGTCTACCACCGTCGAACAGGAGTCTGGCAAGCACGCATCCGCTTTGATGCAGCACGCGAGCCCTACCGCTTTGCACGCCTCAACGATACGGTTGCGATTGTGACGATGCTCAATGCTGATGCAATCGCCGAAATCAATCTTCGCACATGTACCATACGCGTGCCGTCGGCACCGGTTGGTCCGGCCCCTGAAGGCGTCTGTGTGCTGAACCGTGTTGTCTATGTTGCCAACAGCGGACTCGGTGATTTGCGGAGAAATGAGGAGGGAGCAAGTACCGTTTCTCTACTTGACATCTCCGACCTACAGCGCATAGGCACGATTGAAGGATTGCCCAACTTGATGCTCTGCGTTGCCGATGCCCCACGCAATCGCGTATGGTTGTTGTACCGGCACTACGTATCGCAACCGGATTCGCTCGGTGGTGTTGTTCTGTGGGATCCTGCGCAGAAGCGCATCGTACAGCACGTTCGTTTTGCGATGCCGCGCGGACTCGTCGTTGATCCTGTAGATGGACGCGTCTACGTGCTGCATCGTGATGGCGTTGATGCCTATCGCGCGGAAACCAGTGAGCTCGTGCGATTGCGCTCGCACACATCAACAATGGGCAATGACATTTGGTACTCCCTCGGATGGTGGCCATCGCAATCATCGCTGCTCGTTGGCAATGCACGCAGCTACGTTACCGATGGGGAAGTGCTCGTGCTCGACCGCAATGGCAACGAACGATTTCGAGTTGCCGTCGGACTCAATCCAACGGCGTTTGGTGAGTAAGTAGCGTCCGTGCAGTTATCGCACGTTGTAGCCTTCGCCTTGCAGGAGCTTCTTCATGCGTTCGGCATGATCGCCTTGCATCTCGATCGTTTGATCCACCAACTGTCCACCCGCTCCAAGCGTTTTCTTGCACAACGTGAGCAGACGGTTGAGTTCCATCGGATGGGAGAAGAAACCCCAGGCAATTGTCACGGGCTTGCCGCGACGCTTTTCAACGCGCACGCGCAGGTTGAGCACCTGTCCGTCGTGACCCCGACGTTTCTCGAGTTTCGGTTCCTGGTGTTGTGACTCGGGTACGCCGAGCAGCGAAGCGAGATCTTGTAGTCCTGGCATGGATGCAACCTACGGAAACCTTGCAACTTGCTCGGTATCTCCACGGTCCCGACCTTTGCGTCATGCGAATGTGGATCATACTTGCGGGTGTCTTCATTGTAACTGCTGCGTACTCAATCGCCGTGATGATTCACATGGTGCTGTGGCGCAACGAAGAGGTTTTCTACGAGTACGGTCGCTCGTGGTCGCGTCTTCTCCTTCGCATGTGTGGCATCCGTGCGTCACTCGTAGGGCGTGACCAGCTCGATCCCGCACGACGCTATATCTACGTTGCCAATCACGCCAGTCTGTTCGACATTCCGGTGATTCTCGCACTTGTTCCTGACAACGTGCGCATCATGTACAAGCGCGAGCTCGAGCGCATTCCGATCTTCGGCTGGGC
>JAURNF010000129.1 GCA_030830285.1 Candidatus Kapaibacterium sp. | reverse complement strand
ATTACACAAGGCCAGGCAAAGGATCTTCGACTGTTACTCGGTCCGGCACTAGACACACTTGGTCCGATTGTGCAACGTGTTCGCGCATCGAACCAGCATGTGATCTCACTACAGCTATCCGAACAAGCATGGTATCTCGATCGCACACAACCGATAGTCGTGAGCGCTGGGGATCGTCGGGATACAGCACAAGCGTTGTGGCTCGACCGTATACCGAGCGACATGGCCTTCGTTCGCTTCGCGTCACCACTTGATACCGTTCGCTACACGCTCGACGTGCCAGCGAATGTGTTTCGCGATTCCCTCGGTCAAGGCTCAGCGTCAACAGCAGGATCGAAGCTTGAAGACAGACAGCTCCGCGGATCGAAGTTTCCCGACACCGCAACTGTACGCCTCGCGAAACGCACACCGGCAGACAGTGCGCAGGACCTTGGTGTTGGAGATGCACTGCAGCTCGCATTCACGCAGCCAGTGGACACACTCGCTGCTCGCTTCGAGGTGTGGCACACATCGGAGCGGGGAGCTCACAGCATTCGGCTTCAATGGCAGGATCCAACCACGCTCCTAATCATGCCCACAGTGCATCGTCTGCCGCAGACGTGGTACACGTCAGAAATCACGTTGCGGGGTCTGCGTGCACTCAACAGATCCGTCATTACCGATACAACACTGCGTCTCGCACACCGCACACAACAGCGTCCGCCTGACCCAGGATCGGTGCGTGGACGACTTGTTGATTCGCTTGTGACGATTGCACCTACGGCGAATCTCGTCATGCGCTTCCTCGACGATAAACGTCGCGTTGTCTTCACGCACAAGATTGATGCATCACGACGTATCGCACTCGATGCGGTTCCTCCAGGAACATATGCGATTGATGTGTTCGATGATCGCAACAACAACGGACGCTATGACCACGGTGTAATCGCGCCTTGGACATACAGTGAGCAATGGTGGCCAACGTCTTCGACGGTGCAAGTACGTCCTCGATGGACCGTTGAAGATCTCCGCGTTGTGATAGGCCTGTAACCACTGTTACCAAACCGTATCTTTGCCATTACATTGGCAATTGATTCTTACGGTTAGGACCCATATGGCGCGTGTTCTCATTGTTGTTGCTGTTCTCCTCTGTTCGCTTGGTGCTACTCAGGCACAAGTCGACTTCACCGCACGACCAGTAGCATCGAACCTGCATGTGCCCTGGGATATGGTCGAAGGTCCAGATGGCTATATCTGGTACACCGAACGCATTGGCCTATTGTGCCGTGTGCACCCAGACACTGGAGTCGTAGACACGCTGTTGGATATGCGTGATGGCGTTTCGAACATCGTCGAGATCGGACTTCTCAGTCTTGCCTTGCACCCAGCGTTTCCAGAGCAACCGTTTGTGTATGCTGCCTACGGTGTGTACGAAACCACATGGGTAAAGCGCGTAACGCGATGGCGATACGACGGCGACAGACTCGTCGAACCATTTGTGATCTACGAAAAGCAACCTGCAGATCAGTGGCACCAAGGATGTCGGATCTTGATCCTGCCCGACTCCACAATGTTGTTCACAAGTGGTGACAAGCCAGCTGTGGACAGCACAATGAACATTGAATCGGAGGTCGGCAAATCACTTCGAATCAACCTTGATGGATCGATTCCTGCAGACAACCCCTTCCCCGGCAAGCGCATTTGGTCGATGGGGCATCGCAACGCGCAAGGCATCTGCCGTACCTCGAAGGGGTCAATCTTCTCTTCCGAGCATGGCGATAACAATGAGGACGAAATCAACTTGATCACACCAGGATCAAACTACGGATGGCCAAAGGTAGCTGGCATGTGTGACACTCCAGAAGAAAAGGAGTTCTGTGCTCAGGCCTCTGTAGTTGAGCCCGTATGGTCAAGCGGCACAGTATTCACGCTGGCACCTGCTGGCATCGAGTACTATGGTCACGATCGTTATCCCGCGCTCAAGGGCAAGTTGATTTCTACGTTTCTCAAAGGATCACGACTGCTCGTCCATGATCTCAACGAGGATCATACCCGCATTACCGCCACACGCAAGTTCATCCCCTACCGTTACGGTCGGATTCGCGACGTGTTGGTAACGTCGACCGGACGTGTGTTTGTGTGTACTGGTAATGTTGGAATGCCTGGCATTGAGCCGTTTCCTAAGCCGAATGACGATGTCATTGTAGAGCTTCTACCAGTCTGGGATGCTGTAGAGCCACGCGTGCGCACGCTGTCAGATACGATCGTCATGCGTGCGAATCCGGGCGACACCCTTCGCAGCGGCGTGATGTACTGTAGCGACGGGACACCTGTCAACTTCACGCGCTTCTTCACGAACCCAGGCAATGTCTTTGATCAACGGTTCTGGCAGGATGGTGCTTCAACCGAAGACACAACGTGCTACTGGTTCCGAGTGCACTACAAGCCACAGACCGACTATCCATACACAGCAGAAGCAACAGCGTTCTATACGGCGCTTGATGGCTCAGAGCGCGGAAAGAGCGTCACCCTTGTTGGCCTACCAAACCGCGGCATGGCACTTCCTGTGCACGACACAACGAATATCAGCAAGACGGTGGATGCGTTCGCTATCAAGAACATCGGACTCGAAAACGTGGTTGTAACAAATGCTACCGTGTCGCCATTGGGGGCAGTCTCGATCGATGCATCAGTGTTTCCGCTGACTATTCCTCCAGGTGAAACGCGTCAAGTGTTTGCGCGGCTTATCGTCGATCGTGCAGCGATCATGGGCAACACCTACGCGATCGCGTTGACGTCGAATGGGCTTCGTGATACCACAGCGTATCTCCGTATCGCAACTACATCAAGTGTTGAAGATGATGAGCGTCCGTTTGTGATTTCGCCGAATCCCACCACCAACGTAGTGCGCATACAGTTTCCGAATGTCGGCCTGCGAACAATTCAGATTCATGATGCTCTGGGGCGCTTGGCATACACAACAACAACGGAACGTAGCGAGCTCACCATCCCTACGTCATTGCTCGGCGAAGATGCAGCAACGGGCATGTATTTGGTGCGTGTCTCCGAGGGCACAACAACACATACGTCGAGCTTCATCGTGACGCCGTAATTTGGCGTCATGATCATTGTTGACGAACAGATACCGGGGATCGCAACTGCCTTGGCAGCGCAAAACGATGTGCTCGCCATCAACGGCAAGATGATCACCAACGAGCTGCTTCGATCAACATCTGCATCGACGGTTATCATTCGATCAATCACGCACGTTGATGCGACGCTCATCAACAACACGAATGTTACTTGCGTTGCTTCAGCAACAGCTGGTGTCGATCACATTGACATCGACGAGATGAATCGCCGGGACATACGCGTGATTTCTGCGCCGGGATGCAATGCGCAGGCAGTAGCTGAATACGTGCTCGATTGGGTTGACGTTCTGCGTCCGACTGGTTCACGTACGATCGGCATCGTAGGATTCGGCAACGTTGGCTCGCGTCTTGCGCGATACGCGCGTATGCGTGGTGTGCAGATACACGTAAGCGATCCGCCGTTGGAGGAGTCAGGCTTCGCGTTTCCCTCGTGGGTACACCCAACATCACTCAGCGCGCTCATGGAGCAGTCAGACGTCGTGTCGCTCCACGTGCCGTATATAGCGGGTGACGTGCATCCAACGGTCGACCTTATCACGTCGGACCTGCTACACACCTGTGCACCTGGCTCGCTGATCATCAATAGTGCTCGTGGTGGCATCATCGACGAGATGGCGCTCTGTGAACGGGTTGAACGCGGTGAGCTTACAGCTGTGCTCGACGTGTACGCTCACGAGCCACATGTGCACCAGCGCGTGATCGACAGTATCGGCAACTGTACACCCCACATCGCCGGGTATACGCATCAGGCGAAGTGGCGCGGCGCACAGATGATCCTCGACGCACTCGGGCTCGAGCATGCACCTCTCGACGTGCGGATTCCGCAT
>JAURNF010000128.1 GCA_030830285.1 Candidatus Kapaibacterium sp. | reverse complement strand
ATCGGCAAGTTCGAAAACCAGTACGGAGAGATCCAGGTGGACGGACAACATCAGCCATTTCCTCCAGGTGTGACGAATATCAACTGATTTTTCGTATGTTTGTCGTTCCCTAACGAACGGTCAACCAGAATTTCCGGTGTGAAGCTATGAAGCGTACCTATCAACCAAGTCGCCGCCGTCGTGTCAATGTGCACGGATTTCGTGCTCGTATGGCAACAAAGAACGGCCGTAAGGTCCTTGCACGTCGTCGTGCCAAGGGTCGCGCTCGTATCGCGGTTAGCTTCGCGCGCTAAGCCTCTCTCATGGTCTGCAGACCACTGAAGGGAGCTCATGCATTTGACTACGTAATGCGGTCTGGACGTCGAGTGACGTCCGGACCGCTTCTGTTGTCGGCAGTACCTCACACAGAGCAGACCGCCCCGGCTTCGCGAGCGATGCTGCGTGTTGGCGTCACAATAGGGAAGCGGGTGGCCTCACGTGCGGTAGACCGCAACAGGGTGAAGCGATTGCTTCGTCATGCTGTTCGAGCGTTTGCTCGCTCGTCGCAACTAAACGGACTCGACCGCTTGGATGCTATCGTGGTTATTTGGCGACAGCGACCAGAGGCACCCGGACTTCTCCGCTTGGCAGATGTCCAGCATCACGTCGATTTGGCCCTGACGAAGGTGCTCACCACAATGAAGGTGTCGCGGTGAACCCTGGAGTTGCGATATTGACGACCCTTGTACGTGCATATCGCACGCTCATATCACCGATGTTCCCGCCTTCATGCCGATTTACTCCAACTTGCTCGCAGTACGCTCTTGAAGCCCTGAACACGCATGGTGCCATCAAGGGCTCGTGGCTTGCACTGCGTCGGATATCGCGGTGCCACCCATTACACCCAGGTGGGTACGATCCGGTACCAGGAACGACATCTCAACAACCACACGATCACGATCATTAACGAACGCTTCGCATGGACAGACAGTCACTCTTTGGCATTATTCTGATCTCGCTGATCATCGGCGTATGGTTCTATTTCCAGAGCGGTACAACAACGCGAGATGTCACACCACAGCAAACCGCAGTGGTAAAGGAACAACAAGAGGTCGCAAAGGCTGCTGTTGCGCCAGAGGCACCTGCTGTTGCGTTTGTGCCTGCACAACCTCGCGCTATCACGATCACATCGAAGCTGTATCGCATCGAGCTCAGCTCACGCGGTGCAATGGTTCGGTCGTGGCAACTGCTTGACTATCATCCGTGGTATCGCCAACAAGACAGTGCAAAGCGTGTTGACCTTGTTCGTCCAGGCAAGCTCGAGTATGGATTCTCTTTCCGCGCGATGAACGGTAAGAAGGTGTCTTCAGAAACCATCCCGTTTGCGTTCGATGCACCCACAGATGCTATCACTGTTGCCCCTGGACAAACCGTAACGGTTCGAGCAACGGCTACAGTTGCTGACGGCGGGACGATCACTCGGACGTATACGTTTACGGGCGACAACTACCAGGTACAAACCGACATCACGCTTGCCGGTATGGAGGCAGTGATCCCGCAGACGAGTCGCTTTGTTACTCTCGAATGGCGCCACGGACTGAATTACCAAGAAGAAAATTCCGTTGACGAATCGAACAATGCCATCGCACTTGTCGCAACAAATGGTGAATTGAGCGAGCTTGACGCCCCCGACTTCAATGCGCCGGTAGAGCTCCCGGTAAATGGAACGATCGATTACCTGGCAACGCGCAATAAGTACTTCGCCGTTGCGATGCTCCCAGCGAAGGGATTCGATGGCTCGGCAATGCTCACGGGTGACAAGTTCGGTCTCCCTGATGCCGGTTTCTACGAAACCTATAAGCTTGCGCTCAAGCTCCCATATCGAGGGGGCTCGCAAACCCACTCGCTGACCCTGTTCGCGGGTCCGATGTTGTATGATACGCTCGCAACAATGGGGCTTACCGATATCATCAACTTCGGATGGAAGTGGATCATCAAGCCGATTGGCGAGTACTTCATGCTTCCAACGCTGCGGTTGATTCACTCCGGCATTCCGAACTACGGTATCGCGATCATCCTGTTCGCCTTGCTCATGAAGGCGCTACTCTACCCACTGGGCATCACGCAGATGAAGTCTGCGCGCAAGATGCAGCTGGTTGCACCACTCATGAATGACATCCGCGAGAAGTACAAGGATGACATGCAAACCCAGCAGCAGGAGATGATGAAGCTGTACTCGCAGTATGGCATCAATCCTGCAGGGGGCTGCCTTCCACTCTTGCTCCAGATGCCGTTTCTCTACGCTCTGTATTCGGTATTGAACCTCAACATCGAACTCCGTCAGGCGGAGTTCCTGTCGACCTGGCTCTACGACCTCAGCGTGCCTGACGTGATCTTCAGTCTGCCGTTTAAGCTGCCCCTTGTCAACATCGACAAGTTCTCGGGTCTGGCCCTCCTGATGGGAGCTACGTTGTTCATTCAGCAGAAGCAGGCTGTAACCGACCCGCGGCAGAAGGCGCTCGTGTACATGATGCCAGTCATGATGACACTCATGTTCTCGTCATTGCCGGCTGGACTCAACTTGTACTACTTCGTCTTCAACATTGTCGCGATTGGTCAGACAATCTGGCAGACGAAGTTCTCCAAGAACCAACTCACATTGGCCGACCTCCGCAACGAACCAAAGAAAGAGTCCTGGTTGCAGCGAAAGATGCGCGAAGCTCAGGAAATGGCTGAAGCGCAGGGTCGCAGTCTTCCAGGTCAATCCCCGCGCAATCAGGGCCCTGGCGGCTCGAAGCAGGGCAAATCCAAGCGCCGGTAACTATAGGCCGGGATGCCGGTCATGTTGGGATAATTTGGCGACTGGAGAAAGGTCCCAAGAGCCTATATTAGGTTCGCCCGAGCGTACAGTTCGGCCTACTTTGACGTTCCGTTTACTTTCATTTTTTCGTTCTACGAAGGGAGCCTGCATGTCAACTGGTTCAATCTTTCGTTCGATCGCAGTTGCAGCACTTGTGCTTGTGATTGCCGCTGGCTCAGCCAGTGCGCAATTCACCGGTAAGTACAAGCGCTACAAGATGCTCGAACAATTCACAAGTGCCACATGTCCGCCATGTGCAACTGCAGCGCCATTCATCGAGGCTGTTGTTAAGCTCGAGAATGACATCATTTCGCTTCGCTATCACATGAACTACCCGGCTCCTGGCGATCCGTGGAATGTTATGAACGGTCGTGATCCTGGCGTACGTCATGATCTCTATGGCATCAGCGGTATCCCTTACCTCCGTGTTGGTGGAACGTTGAATGTTAACCCAGCAGCTGGTGTTGCTGCAATCAACAACCTTGTTTCGCAGGTCCCACCAACATCGATGGCGAAAATCGACGTGAAGCAAAGCGGTGGTAAGATTGAAGTAACGGTTACAACGGACCGTGCTCTTTCTGGTGCTAAGCTGTTCTTCGCAACAGTGCAGCGCTCGGTCACGATCGCGAACCTCCCACAAACCCTTGCGAACAGCAATGGTGAGTCGAAGTTCGGTGATGTGATGATGTTCATGTACCCAGATGCGAACGGTACAGCGATCAATCAAGGTGCAGGCGAGACGAAGACGTACACATTCGTTCCTGGCTTCGGCTCAGGCAAGGAATGGAACCCAGCAAACCTCTACGGTATTGCGTTCATCCAAGATGATGCAACACTTGAAATCATTCAAGCTGGTGCGAGCATCACAAACGATACTCCAGCAGCATTTGATTACTTCGAAGCTTCAAGCGCGAAGGCAACAATCTCTGGTATCTACGAGCGCATCGACCGTGGTGCAACAGCTGAGAAGATTGTTTCAATCACGAAC
Source organism: Candidatus Kapaibacterium sp. (assembly GCA_030830285.1). Classification (GTDB taxonomy): domain Bacteria; phylum Bacteroidota; class Ignavibacteria; order Kapaibacteriales; family Kapaibacteriaceae; genus UBA10438. The sequence continues at coordinate 6,415 of JAURNF010000128.1, read as the reverse complement.
AGCGGCTCAACACCAGTAACAATCGACCTCAGCGTGTCGAATTCAGAAGCGCTTAATCAAGTTGGTATGTCAGCAGAACTCACACCTGCAAAGGTTACAGTCCCTGGCAATGGTACAGCTTCAGCAACGCTAAAGGTTACTGGTCCAAATCGCTCTGTCTTCGTGAACGTGAACGCAGCACTTGCTGCAACAGACGGTCTCGGTGGCGTGGGTCCTCCAGAGTACTATCTCGTCAACGGTGCCAAGGTAGTGAACTACTACGGCGTTGGTGGTGATGCTGCTGCTCCTCTGACACAACTCGCTGCTCAGGCATCTGCGAAGTATGGCAATGACGTTGTCTACATGCCATACGCAACAGAAATTCTCACGAACTACCCAATGAATTCGTTTGATGCTGCTGTCTTCCCATTCGAAGGAGCATGGACGAACCTGCGTGGTACAACGCTTACAAGCATCGAGAACATGCTTCGCGCGAAGAAGGGTGTTTGGATCCAAACACAAGCTGCGATGTATGCTGCGTATGATCGTTACTCAACGAACACAGCGTTCAATGCAACACGGACGTTTTATTCGAACGTTATTGGCATCGCCTACAACAAGTTTGAATTCCGTGGAAACTTCGATGCAAATGGCAATCTGACATCGCTCATCACGTTCCCAGTCAAGGGTACGGCCGGTGATCCGATTGGTAATGGTATCACCTTCACAGGTAACCAGGCTTCGCAATCATACCCATACTACGCGTTGGGCACAGACATCTTCAAGCTCACAACGGGCTCGAAGGCAAAGTCAGTTCTCTACTACGACAACGTACCTGGTAACATCGGCATGGTCCGTGTTGAGCCAACGTACGGTGGCAAGCTTGTGTATGGTTCTGTCGGACCAGAGATGATCGCAACTGAGTCAGTGCGTAACAACCTGACTGAGAAGGTGTTCGATTGGCTCCTCGGTGCAGAATCACAAGGCGCGAAGATTGCTGCTAGCGTTAGCACACTCAACTTCGGTACGATTGCTGTCAACGGTACGAAGGAACTGAGCGTTACATTGACAAACACTGGTAATGCCGAGCTTGAAATCACTGGCGTAAACATCGCTGGTGCTGATGCTACTGCATTCGACGTCACTGGTGGTCGCCCAGTGAACGGCAACCCAATTAAGGTTGCTGCTGGCGCGACACATCAAGTAACAGTGATGTTCGCTCCAACGGAGTCGAAGAACAACTTTGGTGCAACACTCGACTTCGAGTCGAACGCAACTGAGTCGGCTACGATTCAACTCCGTGGTGCAAGCACAACAACAAGCGTTGAAACAGAAGTTGTCAGCGAGACTGGCGCAATCCGCCTCACACTCGTTGGTGCAAACCCTGTAACAGATGCTTCTTCAGTGCGTATCGCTGGTCTTGGCACAATGAATGTCACAGTTGTTGACGCTGCTGGCCGCACGGTCGCAACGCTCTTCAATGGGGCAGTCAATGGTCAAGAGACATTCTCAATCGGTGCAGGTCTCGCTTCTGGCACGTACTCGATCGTCGCATCGAACGGCACAGATCGCGCAGTTCTCTCGGTTGTGGTCGCGCGCTAAGTCAATAGCATAGAAATTCAAACGGGCCGCCTCACATCAGTGAGGCGGCCCGTTGTCGTTTGCGTTCATGAATATTCTACATCTACACTATCGTCGATATCGATACTTCGCACCTGCCGGCATTGGAGTTCGCAGACGGAAGTCGCCGAATCCACTGGCATCTTCGAAGGTCAGCATGAGGTTGTTTGGGTAGGTCCACCGTACGGCAACAGACATTCCGTTTTGTGTCGAGAATCGATCAACCTGTGATGGCTCGCCGTAGATCACGAAGACACGTCCCATGTCTGTAAGCCAGCCCTCGGTATACGATTTGAAACGTCTGTTCGCTTGCTCGATGCGATCGTAGAACTCATCAAATGCCTCGTTGCGGACAGTTGATGGCGTAGGATCAAGTCGCTTCCAAAACTCATCAAACTGTGCAAGCTTATCTGCTTCTGTCGTACCTGAGTTAATCATGTCGATGTCGGCTTGATCAGCAACATAGATCAACTGCCGAATTGCCTTCGCGAGGTCGCTCAGTACAGCTCCCGACGACGAACGAGGGATGATAAGTTGCCGAGTGCGTTCGGCGAGGACGCGTGTGGTATCAATTGCCCCACTGGCTTCCCATTGATGTAGACGAACGCGCAACTGGAACGTGCCTGGCATCATGCGCTGCGGCAGCGTCAGTGGCACGAATGCCTGTGCCGAGCCCTTGCGGAGCTCCACAGGTTCGCCAATGCCTGAGGCGAGTACGCGATCATCCGGTGCGGTCACAGTCCATTGGAGTCCGACGCGCGACACGCCAGTAGGCACATAGCAGTCGACAAACGCAAAGAGCTGCATGTCCTTCGACCACAGAACATCTCCGATGAAGGGCGTGATCGAATACCGTTCACCGCGCTGCTCAACCTCGCGTACAAGCATCACAGAGCTCATCGATGGCTCACTATCGGGGAAGGTTGGAACAACAACCTTCTGCGATACCGTGAAATCACGCTTACCAAACACATCACGAAGAATGAACTCGCAACGGTAGGTTCCTGGTGATAGCCGATACCTGCGTACAGCATTGTCAGCAGACCCAGTGCTGCCGCGCGTTACAGCAATCTCATCCTCGACAATTGTTCGGCGGTACGTGGAGTCAACCAGCTTTCGTCCTGCAGAATCACGGATCACGGTCTGGAGTGTATACTCTGCGACGTGACCTGTGTCAAGATCGATGAAGTTGAGCAAGCTGAAGGGAACAGCGACATACACATCACAACGAGGACGCCCCAATAGCTCGGGTGCGCGTGATGAGATGACGTCGACCATGAATGGCGCCGACACTGGCTGCTGTGCAAGCAACGAGATAGACGGCGCTATTGCAGTAAGGGCACTGATTGCAAGAATTGTCTGGTTCATTGATGTGCCTTATACGGTAAGCTTCCACACGTCACGCGCTGCTCGTTCGAGCATCTCCCGATCATCAGGATGAGCGACACGGATCAAGCGTCGTGCGCGCTCACGCAGTGATGCGCCGTGCAGATAGGCTACACCGTACTCCGTGACGATATAGTGTACGTGCGCCCGAGATGTCACAACACCAGCACCAATCTTCAAGGTTGGCGTGATTCGTGCCAATCCCTTCGACGTACGAGAAGGTAGGGCAATGATAGGTTTACCTCCTTGCGAGAGCGCGGAGCCCCGCATGAAGTCTACCTGACCACCAACACCGGAGTAGGGTGCAGTACCGAGTGAGTCGGCACAGACCTGACCACTGAGGTCCACCTCCAGTGCGCTATTGATCGCTGTCATCTTTGGGTTGCGCTGGATGACGGTTGGATTGTTCACGTATGCTACATCGAGCATGGCAACCATCGGGTTGTCGTGAACGAAGTCGTACACGCGTTGTGTACCCATCACAAACGTCGCGACGATCTTGTTCGGATGAATCGTCTTATGCGCTCCGGTTACAACTCCTCGATTGACGAGTTCGATAAGTCCGTCGCTGAACATCTCGGTGTGAATGCCAAGATCCTTGTGCGAATACAGCTGATGAAGCACGGCATCTGGAATTGCACCGATGCCCATCTGAAGGGTAGCGCCGTCATCGACCAATTCCGCTACATGGCGTCCAATTGCTGTTTCTACCTCGCCAAGCACTGGTGGGTTGACAGTAAAGATTGGCTCGTCCACCTCTACCATGTAGGTGAGTTTGTCTCGATGGATAAGCGCGTCGCCATGTGTGCGTGGCATGCGGGGATTGACCTGCGCGATCACAATCTTGGCAGAGTGAAGCGCTTCATGTGCGGCTTCGACCGTTACGCCGAGTGAACAGAACCCATGTGCGTCGGGGGGTGATACATGAATCAGCGCCACATCAATATCAAGGATCCCGTCTCGAAACAGATGGGGAATCTCAGAAAGGAATACCGGCGTGTAATCTGCCCGACCCTCTTGAACGGCTTGCCGCATGTTGCCGCCAATAAACAAACAGTTCACGCGGAAGTTCTCGGCAAACTCGGGAGCTGCATAGGGGGCTGGCCCCTCAGTGTGGAGGTGGACGATTTCAACGTCTCGAAGGCGATGGGCTTGCCGCATCATTTCACCAATAAGCACCTGTGGTGCGGCCGCAACACTATGCAGATAAAGCCGATGTCCAGACTGTATAGCGTTCAGGGCAATATCAACAGATACAACGTTTGGCATAGAACCACCTTGGTGAACGGAGACTACAAAGTTAGTGTTTGGTATCTTCGCACGTCGTACAGGAATGGGGAACATCGCAATGGAACTCAAGAACATCATCTTCATCATCGTCCTTGGCTTGGCAGCAGCGCTGTTTGCGCGCAGTTCGCGCCGTTTGTTGGCGTGGCTTCAGGTTGGACGTCCAGAGAATCGCTTCGATCGCCTCGGCGAACGAATCCGCACCACGATGGTCGTGGGATTCGGTCAGAGCAAGATCCTCCGCGATAAGGTTGCTGGTCCGATTCACGCTGGCATCTTCTGGGGATTCCTTGTTCTGCTCTTCTCTGCTGCAGAAATGGTGCTTGAAGGACTCAACAACGCGTGGTCGTTCAACTTCCTTGGTCCTGTCTATTCGGTCATCACGATCCTCACAGACCTGTTCTGTTTGCTCATCATCGTGGGCACAATGATGTCGCTTTGGCGACGCTATGTTACCAAGGTACGTCGTCTGCAGGTTGAGCACGAGAAGGTAGAAGCGGGGATGATTTTGCTAACGATCTTCACGATCGTGACGTCGCTGCTTGTACAGAACGCACTTCGTGGTCCTGTTCACAACGGAGATTTCTCGTGGGCTGTTCGCCCCATCGCACAGCCACTTGGTTCAGTCCTTGCTGCCGGACTCGGCAGTGCGGCACCATTCGTATTCGAGCTCGCCTTCTGGATGCATGCAGTGCTGATCCTGGCCTTCATGAACTATCTGCCGTACTCGAAGCACCTGCACGTTCTCACATCCATCCCGAACGTCTTCCTTGGTCCACTCTCACCTACAAACAGTCTCGAAAAAATCGACTTCGAAGCTGAAGGCGTTGAGAAGTTTGGCGTTGTCGATATCGAAGACCTCTCGTGGAAGTCACTTCTGGATGGCTACACATGTACGCACTGCGGACGTTGCACGAGTGTGTGTCCTGCCAACCAAACAGGTAAGGTACTGGACCCACGCGGTATCATCATTGCGATTCATGACCGTACACTCGACAAGGCTCCACTGATTCTGAAGCAGAATAATGGGGAAGATCTCACGGCCGATGAGCAAGCGGTGTGGGATAAGAAGCTGATTGGCGACTATGTATCGCCGGATGCTCTCTGGGCGTGCACCACATGCGGTGCCTGTATGCAAGAGTGTCCAGTCAACATTGAACATGTGCCAGCAATCGTCGGCATGCGTCGCTCAATGGTGATGATGGAATCGCAGTTCAATGATGAATCTGCGCTCCTCCCAGATATCTACGGAAACATGGAGACCAACTCCGTACCGTGGGGCGGATTCGGTCAAGCCGATCGTGCAAACTGGGCCGATGGCATGGGCATCAAGACAGCCGCGGAAGATGCGTCGATGGAAGTACTCTTCTGGGTGGGTTGCGCTGGATCGTACGATGAGCGTGCGAAGAAGACAACCAAGGCCTTTGCTGAGTTGATGCAGATCGCCGGCGTAGAGTTTCGCATTCTGGGCACAGAAGAGAATTGTACGGGCGACGTAGCACGTCGTACAGGCAATGAGTATTTGGCAGACATGCTCACGAAGACCAACGTGGAGACCTTCCAGCGGTATAATGTGCAGAAGATCGTTGCCACATGTCCGCACTGTTTCAATTCGCTGAAGAACGAGTATCCGCAGTATGGATCCTCTGCAGAGATCGTCCACCACACGCAGTTCATTCAGGAGCTGATCGCATCTGGTCGGTTGGTGATCGACCGGAATGCTGCATCAAAGGAAGCCGTGACGTATCACGACTCGTGTTACCTCGGACGCTACAACTCGGAGTATGAAGCACCGCGTGCCACGCTCGAGAATGTACCGGGATTGACGATCCTCGAGCCTGCTCGTTCCGAAGATCGCGGACTCTGTTGTGGAGCTGGTGGCGGACGTATGTTCATGGAAGAACACGTTGGCGACCGCGTCAACATTGTGCGCACAAACGAGCTGCTCGCAACGGGCGCTACTACAATCGCCGTGAACTGTCCGTTCTGTACGACGATGATTACCGACGGTGTAAAGGCCTCAGAGCGCACGGACGATGTCCAGATCAAGGACATCGCCGAAGTTCTTCGCGACCACGTTGTTGTGCTGTCGTAATTACAGCACGCGCGTACTCAGTGCCAACTGCCGAGCGAGCGTAGCTGT
>JAURNF010000127.1 GCA_030830285.1 Candidatus Kapaibacterium sp. | reverse complement strand
TACCAAACCTCGTTCAACAGCGTGAAGTAGCGCGTCCTGTTGTGACTTGTTGAACCGGTGAATCTCATCGATAAAGAGAATCGGACGCTTGCCCATCGCGTTGAGGCGCTCTGCACGGCGGATAACCTCGCGAAGCTCCTTCACTCCTGCCTCTACTGCCGACAATCGATCGAGTGGTCGGTTGAGTGAGGTGGCAAGAATGTTGGCAAGGGTGGTCTTTCCGGTGCCGGGTGGACCCCACAGGATGATCGATGGGAGTTCGCTGCGCTCGATATATGCACGAAGAGGCGCCCCTTTTCCAACAAGATGCTCTTGGCCTGACAAATCATCCAGTGTGAGTGGACGCATCCGTTCGGCAAGCGGAGCATTTGAGGAGCGTGGTTGTTCTGACGGTGATTCGTCGGCGAAGAGGGAGTCCATGGCATGCAGCAAGGTGTAGTGGCTGCAAACTACCACGCATTAGGTGGATCTCTGTGGCAGTTCGATGCTCCCACCAATGCCATGTATTGCCAGCTGTGTGTTCGATCGACGGATTGCTGCACGTAACCGTCGAATTGGATCACCAATAGGCTCTTGACTCTGACGGAATGTTGAGTGGTGAATCGGCATGATGCTTCGCGCCTTCATCATTTCCACCATCGCGAGAGACTCTTCTGGTGTACAGTGTGCCTCGGGAAATGGATCGTATGCTCCAATGGGCATGATCGCCAGATCAGGTGCTGCACCTATGTGACGAAACAACGAGGTGTATGCGGTATCTCCACCGAACACAACACGTATTCCATCGTGTTCAATGGTGTAGCCATTATAGCTGCGACCGATGCGTTTGTATCCTTCCGAGCGGCATGGTTCGCCCGGAAGCCGCCAACCGTTGTGACGCACTTGGAGTGCAGTGAGATTGATAGAGCCTATCCGAACGGAATCACACCAATCTAGCTCGTTCAAACTCTTCCATGGAAGGTCGTCGATGACGTCACGTGTATTGGTTGCAGTAATCACATCAATCTGATTAGGCCAGCGTTCGCTGATTCGACGAAGCGTTGTACGATCCATGTGATCCATGTGCGCATGTGATAGCAGCACCAGGTCTGGTCGAGGCAAGTCATCGAAGGCTAGCGCGGGCTCTGTGATTCTACTCGGACCTATCGATACTCCAAACACAGATAGTCCATATGAACCAAATAGCACAGGGTCTGTGAGTATCCACATCCCTCCAACCCTAAGGAGCACAGTAGAATGTCCAATCCAGCAAGCCCACACACCACAGTGCACTTCGTCATTTGGTAGCGTGACCAGAGACGATAATGATTTGGATTGCGTGGCAGAGAGGTCGAGTGAGCTCAGCGATGACGTGACAACGGCACCAGAGGCCAGGACCATGGTTTTGAGCAATGTTCGACGTGATGTCATGGACGGCTCCCCCCGGAAACGTTTGCGGTGCGAACATATCGGAGAGTTAATCCGGTCTCAAGTCAACAGATGGTTATAATCACATCGTAACTTTGCAACCGTATTCACGTACTTAATCGGCCTATGCAAACCATCATCAGCGCACTCGTTGTTTCACTGGTCATAGTTGGACACAGTGTGGCAGTCGGACAAGAGGCAACTAACGTCGATTCGGCAACAATCGAGCGCATCAAACTCCAACCTCTTAAATGGCAATACGGACTGATGTACTCTCAGTCTGTTACGCAAGGTGAGCTCCGTTCGGCATACGACAGTTTGTCGCTACCTCTGGTAGGATATGGATTTGCAGCACAGTTCGCGTACTACATGGATCCTATTCCAGTAGTGGTAGGCGGCGAGCTAGGCGTACATTTCTTCGGTGCACGGGATAGGGTGTTTGGTCCATATGCAGGCGATGCCCTTCGGACGCGCCTCGAACTATCGACGCAGAACTATACGCTTCCAATTCTGGCATATGTCCGGTTCCAACCAAACCTTGGCACGTGGGTGTTTCCGTATGTCGAGGCGCTGGGAGGCACAACCATTTATTCCTCTGTGCTCAACGTACGTCAGATCCGTGGCAATGGTGATACGACAGGCGAGAACACCGAGAGTAGAGGGGGAGCAAATTGGACTTATGGCCTCGGTACCGGTATCGCGATTAAGACGGCAGACCTGATTGAACTCCCGAATGCGCTTCAACGAATTCTGTTCGATGTACGTTTGCGCTACCTGTGGGGTACGTCTGTGAATGTTCCGCACATTGAACCCCTTGACGGGGGTGACTATAGAACGGATCGTATTGACGTCAACGCGCCAGCACAGGTTATCTTTCAGATCGGGTTTACCATCCAGATGTGATTCAAGCACACCACATTTCTCCTAGAGGACTTTTACATGAACCACACCATCGTCACACTTGCCCTTGTTGGTGCGTTGTCACTCGGCGCATGCAGAACCGTTGAAGATAATCGCCGTGACACTGCTGATACCCGCGGACGTGAGCTCACCGCTGGATTGGTAAAACGCGAGATCACCAAAGGAATGTCGGGTGCTGCAGTAGCTGAAGCTCTAGGCTCACCGAACATCGTCACAAAGGACAACGATGAGCGCGAGACGTGGGTGTATGATAAGATTGCAACCGAAGCTTCTTACTCGCAGAGTCAGAACGGTATGTTCCTCATCCTCGGCGGGTTCTCGAATCAGTCCGGTGCAGCAAGCACAACTCAACGCACACTTACTGTTGTGATCAAGTTCGACAAGAACGACAAGGTAGAGTCATTCACCTATCACCAGAGCAAGTTCTAATGCGCACAAAGCATGTTCTCATTTTGGCATTAATGGTGGTTGTCGCGACTGCATGTACCATCGTGAGTGGTCCGCGTCCAAATGCAATACCACAGACACAATTGCAGACACGTGAGTTTCAAACGCGTGAGTTTGACACAAACGATGTCAAGTTGATCTTGAAGGCCATGCTGAATGTGCTTCAGGACGATGGATTTGTTGTGAAGAATGCTGTCCCTGACCTCGGGTTGCTTACTGCGACCAAGGAAGTCCAGTTGACTGGAGCCTCGGCAACGCGCAACGACAAGTACTGGACAGACGTGTTTGAATCGGTGTTCCGATCGTCGAACTCGGGTTCTCAATCACGCGGCCAGCAAGAACAGCGCTACAACAAGTTCAAGCAGATCGAGGTGAGTGTTAACGTTTCAGAGATGGGGCGTCGCTCGAAGGTGCGAGCAAATTTCCAGGCTCGCGTGCTCGACAATGTGGGTAACCCTGTTGAAGTCTACGTGATTCAAGACCCGAAGTTTTACCAGGACTTCTTCGCGAAGGTGGATAAAGGTATCTTTATCCAGAAACAAGGATTCTAAGCCGCCGTATGCTCAACCGTCGTTCACACGCTCTTATTCTCTGCATTGGCTTTGTACTTGCGGCTATGGTCGTACAAGCACAACCCCTTATTGAGACAGTTAAGACTGGGGATATCAAGCGAGTGAAGTCGATGTTGAAGAAGAAGACAAACATCAACGAGGTCGACCCCGAGGGGCTTACCTCGTTGATGGTAGCAACGATCGCGAATGATAGCGCGATGGCCGTTGTTTTGCTCGAGGCGGGAGCAAATCCAGACATCCAATCGAAGTCTGGAATGTCGGCTCTTCACGCTGCGGCGTTTAACAATCGTGACGGTATCGTCCAGTTGTTGATTTCGTATCGTGCTGATCCCAATCTCGTGGATTCCAAGGGTCGAACGCCAATTATGGTGGCTGCTCAGATGGGAAACACGAACCCTATTACATACCTCGCACAGGCTGGCGCTTCGCTCGAGGTTCGTGACCTCCGTGGCAACACGCCCCTTATGCTCGCATGTGGGGGTAGGCACTTGGGTGCGATGGATGAACTTCTAGAACGGGGAGCAAATCCAAACTGCCGCGATCTACAGGGTCGCACACCCCTCATGCTCCTCGCGGTGCATGGGGAGGATGAAATGGTTCGAATCTTGTTGAAAAACAAGGCTGATTACACCCTTGTCGATCATACCATGAAAACCGCCCTCGGATATGCGAAAGAGTACCGTAGGAAGGCCGTAATCGCTCTTTTAGAGCGTTCAGGAGCTAAATATTAAGCGAATAACGATAACTTCGTCATGTCATACCTTATAGTACACCCTTAGTTAGGTCCGCCAAATGGCAAT
>JAURNF010000126.1 GCA_030830285.1 Candidatus Kapaibacterium sp. | reverse complement strand
GGCTTGAGGCACAACTCGAATATCGATACCAGGATCGCATCTCTGCTATCGATGATCGACTCGCACTCTTTGTGCCAGATGCTGATGCACGCGTTTCAACGCATATCGTAGACGCGCGCGTCTTTGTTGATGCAACAGAACGAATTCGTGTAGGACTTCTTGGACGAAACCTCATGAATTACGCGTACACTGAGATCGTCGGCAACCTCGGACCAACGCGATCGTTTATCCTGCAGGTTGAGTACCGTTAATACGGCCGGAGCTCAAAGGTCTCGCCAAGATACCGTGCGCGCACCTCTGCGTTTTGCGCAATCTCCGACGCCGTGCCACTGACGAAGATCGTGCCGTCAATCAGAATGTATGCACGATCCGTAATACTCAGCGTCTCATGAACGTTGTGATCGGTGATGAGTACCCCGATGCCCTTATGCTTGAGCTTCGTGACAATCTTCATGATGTCTTCAACAGCAATTGGGTCGATACCAGCAAAGGGCTCGTCAAGAAGTACAAACTTCGGATCCGTTGCCAGCGCTCGTGCGATTTCGCAGCGTCTACGTTCTCCACCAGAGAGCACCATACCTAAACTTGAACGGATATGGCCTATGCCAAACTCTTCGAGTAGGTTTTCGAGACGCTGTTTGCGCTCGGCTGATGTGAGCGGCTGAAGCTGAAGCACGGCAAGGATGTTCTCTTCAACCGTTAGTCGACGGAAGATGCTTGGTTCCTGAGGTAGATACGCGATACCAGCTCTGGCGCGCTGATACATGGGTGTTGTCGTGATATCACGGTCATCAAGCAGCACGCGACCTTGATCTGGTCGAACCATACCAGTTATCATGTAAAACGTGGTTGTCTTGCCAGCCCCATTTGGACCAAGCAGTCCGACACACTCTCCCTGGCGTACTTCGAGGGTGCTGCCCTTTACAACAACACGCTGCTTGTACACCTTGCGTAGTCCTTCTGAACGAAGGACACTCGTCGAATCAGTTACGGACACCACCACTCCTTGGTCGCGCTTTAAGAGTCATTGTCACTGATGAGGTTTTACCGCCCCTTCGCACATCAAGCGTAATCTTTTTGTTCACCTCGCCATCGAGGATCGCAATGTTGATGTCGTCTTCACGAAGCGTAGGCTGCCCATCGATTGCAATGATAACGTCTCCAGGCTCTATTCCAGCCTCATCCGCTGGACCATTTGATGCAACCTCGGTGACAAGAACGCCATCAGTCGCATCAAGTCGGTAGTATTTAGCGATTTCTTCATTTACGGGAGTGACGGTCATCCCAGTCCAGAAATCTCTTCGGATTGTTCCGTTATCCCGCAGTCGCTCAACGACAGCCTTCACACGATTGATGGGGATCGCGAATCCAATGCCTATGCTTCCAGCCCCACTGGAGCCCTGAGCCGTCGAGTAAATCACCGTGTTCACACCAATCACTTCACCCAGACCATTCATCAGCGGACCTCCTGAGTTTCCCGAGGAAATGGCTGCATCGGTCTGGATCATGTTGCGATACACCCGACGTCCGTTATTGCCCATCGGTTGCGTAAAGCTTACACCAACGTTCGATACAACGCCCACTGTGACCGTTGGCTTGGCGTTGTTGTCAAATAGTCCAAACGGATTGCCGAACGCAATTGCCCATTCTCCTACTTCAACATCGTCACTGTTCGCAAGCTTCACAAAGGGGAACTTCGACCCCTCAATCTTCAAAAGTGCCACGTCGGTGACCGGATCTGTGCCAACGATTCTCGCATCGTACTTAGCACCATTTGTCATCGTGACGACGATCTTGGTTGCATTACCGGCAACGTGATCATTGGTAAGGATGTACCCATCCTCACTGATCAGGAACCCAGACCCCAGCGATCGAACCTCATAGTTCTTGCGGTACGTCCGTGGACGATCACCCCAGAAGTTCCGGAAGAATGGATCACCAAAGAAATCAGCATACGGATCGGTATAGTACTGCTGACGCGTCTCTGTGACGTTGATACCAACAATAGCTGGTGAGCAACGGGCAACGGCCCTGGTAATGGCATTCTTGCGGCTGACAGCGATGTCTGACTGTGCCGCAAGTGGATGTGCAGATACGGCTGCTAGCATCGCAGCAGCAACTGCCTTGAGTGCAGTAGTTTTCATGATCGTTTTCGTCGAATAACGAGCAAAATTATTGCCCTCGGTATCTTCGCCACACATGAATATCCGCGTAGCCCTTCCATTGCCACGTCTCGAGCCGCTTACCTATCGGTCTACGAGCGACACTATCCAGCGTGGATGCAGGGTTCTCGTCCCCTTGGGAACGCGCGTTCTCACTGGCATGGTTGTCGATACTGACGTCCCCGACGTGCCGAACATGCGGGATATCAGCGAGGTTCTTGATGATCAACCGTCATGTACTGAACACGTTCTGCTGCTGACCCGCAGAATAGCTGAATATTATCTGTGTTCATGGGGCGAGGCGCTTCAGGCAGCAATGCCAAGTGGTTTTCGCGCGACCAGCATTGTCCGCGTCGTGATGTTGATGATTCCAACAGAAGAACAGCTCGCGACAATCGCAGCGCGCGCCCCCCGTAGGGCTGAGTTGCTTCGTGTCATTAGTTCTCATCACGGTGAACTAACCGTAAGCTATCTGCAACGCAAGCTCAAGAGCACAACAGTAGCAGACCAACTCGATGCTCTCCAACGTGATGGATGGGTTGATGTGCAGCAGGATACAACCTCAGCACCTACCGCTCGAACACAAAAGGCCGTATCGGTTCATCCAGATCTCCTGAGCAATGAGGCTGCACTTCGCGCAGCGTTTGATACGTTGGATGCTCGCGCCCCAAAACAATCACTCGCGCTGGGGCATGTCTACCTTGAGCAGCAGCGAAGCGGAGTTGCCGTTCCCGTGCAGCATTGCACAAGTACGTTGTCAATATCATCGTCAGCGATTTCATCGCTGATTGAGCGCGGATATCTCGTGGCGAGCACCGTAGCGTATCGACGCGTTGACGAACATGCAATCGGTTCGCTAAGTGAACGTGATGAGCGCGACGTGCAGCTAACAGACGAACAAGAAATGTGTGTGTCGGCCATATTACGAGCTATTGATGACGCTGCGTTCAAAGCCATGGTACTCCATGGCGTAACGGGCAGCGGAAAAACTGTCGTCTACCAGCGAGCGATCGCACATGTGCTTGAACGCGGGCAGCGTGCGCTGCTGCTCGTACCAGAGATTGCACTCACGCCACAACTAGCCGACCGGTTTCGTACGGTCTTTGGTGATAAGGTCGCTGTACTCCACTCGCGTCTCGCTCCTGGAGAACGTGTAACGCTGTGGAAACGCATTCAGAACGGTGAAGTGCCGATCGTTATTGGTGCTCGATCGGCTGTGTTTGCTCCACTCGACAATATTGGACTGATCATCGTCGACGAAGAGCACGAACCATCCTACAAGCAAGATGATCCTGCACCGAGATATAACGGTCGAGACGCCGCACTGCTGCGTGGACAGTTGACGCGTTGCACCGTTGTGTTGGGCAGTGCCACGCCGTCTCTTGAATCACTTGCGATGGTGGTCTCTGGTCGCGCCAACCTATGCACTCTTTCACATCGCGCTGACCATGCAGTGCTTCCAACAGTGCATGTTGTCGATATGCGCCTTGAACGAAAGGCACAGCGAGTCGATGGTGCGATGTCATACAAGGCGCTCGATGCAATAGCAGATCGGGTGCAACGGGGCGAAGGAACACTTGTGTTTCTTAATCGACGCGGCTACGCTGCAAGTATGCAGTGCGAAGATTGCGGTGATGTACCGATGTGCACGAACTGCGATGTTGCACTCACCTATCACAAGCACGCGGCACAACTCAAGTGTCACTATTGCGGATATGCTGAGCCCTCACGAACTGCATGCTATGTCTGTGGTTCTGTGGATCTGGTTGAATCTGGCTCAGGCACGCAGCAAATTGAAGAGCTCGTGCGTACCTCAGTCGAACAGCGGATTGGGCGTACACCTCGCGTTGATCGTCTTGATGCTGATCGCACTTCGCGCAAGGGTGAGCATCGTGCAATCCTTGAACGATTTCAACGAGGCGAAATCGACGTTCTCATTGGCACGCAGATGATTGCTAAGGGGCTAGACATTGCCCGCGTGTCCCTTGTCATAGTAGTCAACGCCGACCAATTGCTTCATCGACCCGACTTCCGTGCAACGGAGCGAACGGTCCAGATGCTTACACAACTTGCTGGACGTGCTGGACGATCTGCATCGTCACATGGTGAGATGTACATCCAGACGTCAAGTCCGGACCATCCGGCCATCGAGGCCGCAGTGCTTGGAGAACGCTCTCCCGAGGCACTACGAGCATGGGAGCAGACTGAAATGTCGCTTCGACGAGATACATCCTACCCGCCATATTCGCGCTTTGTTCGTCTCGAAGTAGGATCGCTTGATGAATCACGCGCTTCCGAGCATGCGAAGATCTTAGCAGCTCTGATACCGCCGTCATCACCTATCCACGTGCGTCTGGATCCCACAACGCCTCCGATCGCTCGGATTCGAAACATGTATCGCAATGTCATCATTATCAAGAACGACAAAGCTGCCGATCCCGCTGGAACAGAATTGCGGTCGGTTCTCAGAGGAGCTCTTGATGTGTATTATCGCGAGTATGCTTCGTCGCATGTACATGTAACGGTCGACATCGATGCTCATGGAACATTCTAATCGGAACACGCTATGAAACGCATAGTCCTCCTCGGCTCTGGTGAGCTTGGCAAGGAATTCGTCATTGCCGTGAAGCGGCTCGGACATTACGTTGTTGCGATTGACTCCTATGACAATGCACCAGCCATGCAAGTCGCTGATGATCGCCGAGTCCTCAATATGCTCGATGGCGATGCACTTGATGCCGCGATCAATGAGCTAAAACCAGACCTCATCGTACCCGAGGTTGAGGCGTTGCGTACAGAGAGATTGTTCGACTACGAGCAGCGTGGGATGACCGTCATCCCGAGTGCGCGGGCTGCCAATATGACGATGAATCGGAAGGCTATCCGCGACCTTGCGTCGCACGTGTTAGGACTTCGCACAGCAGCCTATCGTTATGCTACGACAGAAGATGAGTTTCGCGCTGCAATCGATGTCATCGGCATTCCATGTGTCGTAAAGCCTTTGATGTCCTCAAGCGGCAAGGGGCAAAGCACCGTGAAGTCACACGAAGACATTGGCCGTGCGTGGACATATGCAATGGAAGGAAGTCGTGGTGATCTCCGCGAGGTGATCGTAGAGCAGTTCATTCCCTTTGAAAGCGAGATTACACTCCTGACGGTCACTCAACAAAACGGTCCGACCTTATTCTGTCCACCCATCGGGCATCGACAAGAGCGTGGTGACTACCAGGAATCCTGGATGCCTCATGCCATGTCATCAGACCTGCTCACGAAGGCGCAGGATATGGCGCGCACAGTGACCGCCTCACTTGGTGGACCTGGTATTTGGGGCGTTGAATTCTTCTTGACCAACGACGATGTCTACTTCAGTGAGCTTTCACCTCGGCCCCATGATACTGGAATGGTCACGCTCGCAGGAACGACAACGTTTTCCGAGTTTGAACTCCATGCTCGAGCAATTCTCGGATATCCAATCCCGGCAATACATCTCGAGCGAGCTGGAGCATCAGCGGTAGTCCTTGCGGACCGTTCGTCCGACTCTGAGCCTGAATTTCATGGCATTGAGCGAGTGTTCGAAGTCCCGGGTATCGACGTTCGCATCTTTGGCAAGCCATCGACACGTCCGTACCGTCGGATGGGTGTTGTTGTTGCCTCCGATGTCGTTGGCACGCCGACCGATGAACTCCGCAAACGAGCCATGGAGGCGGCCGCACAGATTACGCTTCAATACCGCTAGAAAGTGGCGCCGGAGAGCGTGATGCGAAACTCCGGACGGTCGCGTTGTGAGATACGCGCATTGACATCAAGACGGAAGAACAAGAGCAGACGGTTGATACCGAGTCCGACTTCGTAGTACAAACCCTCTCGTGTTTGCGCGGTCGTCGGCAACATCGTCTGCGTGAGTGCTCGCGTCTGATCGCTGAACGTGGTCCAGCCTACGCCACCAAAGGCAATGAACTCAATGCCGAACGAAGCAATACCTGGAATGCGTAGGATCCCTGGTATCACCTCTCCGAAATTCTGTGTGAGCGACAAGGTCGCATATCGGTCGCCATAGAACTCCTTCACACGCATACCACGAAACGAGCCTGTGACTGCAAGACCATTGACACTCGATTCAAGGCTACCGAACCGTTGGGGCGGAACGCCTCCATCCGACCAGCCGAACGTGGCAACAAGATCTGTCGTCCACACCGAGACCGGTTTCACGCGAAGCATCCCCTCCGCTTGGAGCGTTGTGAAGGCAAATGCAGAAGGTAGGATCGATGAATTTGAATGCTCGATGGCTACCGAGAGTCCGGTGCGCGAAATCAGACGCACTGGTGAGTAGTTCACCCGCAGTTGTGCTCCAACCGAACGCAATGTGCCAGACATGATCTGGGGATTTAGCCGCTGTTCGGCAGGATGAACGAGCGACCAGACATCATGAGTTTGTGCGCTCTCATTATCCTCGTTCCGAACAAACAACCTGAACGATGACGGACGTTGCCAAACGTCGTTGCGAATGAACACGAACTGACCCCAACTATAGGCGACACCCGCTTCACCACCACGTCGGTAATAGTAATCGCCGTAGTCACTTCCGAAGAGCAGCGACGTTGCCGTTATGAGCGTTGTCCGAACGACGTTCGGATTATCACGACGCTGCAGAACGTTAAAAACAGAGCCATCGACAGACCATCGCTGTTGACGATCGATAAATACGGTTGGTCGTAGCCATCCGTAGAATCTCTGATCTGCAGTGCCGTATCCTATACCCGACTCAATCTCGATGACGGTATCAGGTCGAAACCGAGTTCCTATGCCCAGATACAGTCCATGCACGCGATTGTATCGAACCACATCCTCGAAGCCGCTAAATGGTCGACGTCCAAGTCGTGCAATTCCTCGTGCAATCGGTCCGAAGATGCGATTGATAACCGTCGACTGAAGGCTATCTGGATTGTCGATCAGACGCTGGATATCTGTGTACGCTCGTTCCTCGTCCCTACTGAGTGTTCCATACGCATTCTGCTGCCAAAAGACGGAGTCATACGTCAGCGCGCGATCTGTGAGCTCTACACGCCACTGGTCGAACACGTCATCGTCGATTTCTGGATTGATGAC
Source organism: Candidatus Kapaibacterium sp. (assembly GCA_030830285.1). Lineage (GTDB taxonomy): Bacteria > Bacteroidota > Ignavibacteria > Kapaibacteriales > Kapaibacteriaceae > UBA10438. Next base: position 14,985 of record JAURNF010000126.1, on the reverse strand, counting down.
ATATCCGGCACAATGAGTTTCTACCTCAACATCAAGTCGTGGCTGAACAATGAACAGAATGTCTGCTGTGAGACTACTCGCAATGCGTAAGTCTAACGGCATAATCATGCCATCAACGACAGTGAACGACTGGCTATACGACAACGATGCATCGAATGGAAGATTCGCCGCCTTGCTTGGCTCGAGCTCCACATTCAATGGTGCGTAGTTACGCGTGTCGATGTATAGAACTCCGTTGAAGCCTTTCCGAAGATTGCTCGAGGATCGTACATCGATCACAGCGATTGAGTCATCCACGTCGTTTCGCAACGTAAACTCAGCGACTTCGAATGCATTGTCTGCAAATGGGGATTCGATTTCCTCACCAAGGAGTGTTACCGATCCAGCGTATGACGAAAGATTCGTCCCAAGTGCAACGAGATTCGCTTGGGGCGGAATATTTGCTGTTTGCCTTCGCTGTAGGATCCGGTTCGTGAATTTCCCCGGCTTCTTGTAAAATCCATCAGCGATTGACTCGAGGATACTGAAGACTGTGGTATCTCCTCGACCCGAGGAACGCGTTGCTGTTAACGTGTCGGTATTGACGACGATTTTCGAGTAGAGCCTATACTGATAGGACTTCAACGAATCCTCTTGTCGCTTGCGACGCGCAATCACCTGACGCATGATGCTCACTGCTGGGTCCTCTGCACGCACCACCACCTCAGCCCCCTCGAAACTGCGCTCGTTGAGCTGCACGACGATTGTAGAGTCGAGATTGGTAATCGTCACGGTATCCGTTTTGAATCCAACGCAGGACACCACGATACGTGAACCTTGTACAAGGGCACGTTCTTCTGGTGACAATCGGATTGAAAAGGCACCAGCTCTATCGGATATCGCTGCGCGGCGAATGGCAAGCATACGCACTGTCGCATATGGAACCGGTTCGCCAGTAGTGGCGTGCCGAACACTCCCCACAATCGCAGACACCCGTTGTGTGTGTGCTTCCACAACACCCACGCACAACAGCAATGCCGCAAGGAGGGCACGAAGGATCATCTCTTACGTCCGAGGAGTGCTTCCGCTTCCTGTTGCGCACGAGCGAGTGATTGCGTTGGATCGGCTTCACCGAGAAGGACTCGCTCGACAGCATCCTCAAGGATCTGTTCCAGGTCTAACCAACGAGGATGCACTGGAGTCATGCGTGCAGTAGCCAATTGACGTGCAAACACGGCCTTCATAGGATTTGCAACCAGTGACGAGTCACGTGAAAACACCGAATCTGCCGGGAAGCCAGCTTCTGGAACAGCGCGACAGAATCGCACAGCGTTGGCTCCACTGGTGAGGAACTGAACCAACTCCCGAGCCATTTGCGTGTTCGACGTTGCTGCGCTCACTGCGAGGTATTCGCCGCCCGCAAACGAGACCCCTGGCTGTGAACCAAAACCAGGCTGCAGCACTGGTTGCACCCGAAGACCTGGCGTATTGTCAATCTTCTTGAGCAGCCAGGATCCAGAATTCCACATGCCGATCTTTCCCTGCAGGAATGCAGCATCCAACTGGCGCTGGGTTTCAATCATCCCGGCGCGAGCCAGTCGAGCATACAGCTCAAGCGCTGCAACATTTGGTGGGGTATACAACGCTGGACGTCCCTGCTCGTCGAGCACGTCACCGCCATATGTCCACATCAATGGAAGGATCTTCTTGTACAACCGATGGGCGTCTGCGCCATTCGCGCCCCATCCCGTCGTCCCGGCATCATGCAATTTCTCGGCGAGCGCTACCACCTCATCGAGCGTCGAAGGTGGGGTATTCACTCCGACCTTTGCCAGTGCATCCAGGTTGACGTAGAGAACTCGCGTATCGATCGTCCATGGATATGCATAGATGCGATTGTTCCATGTGCCTGGTGCCAATGCATATGGCACAAAGCGTCCGACAGCTGATGCATCGCCAGGAAGCTGGAGCAACACTCCAGAACTCGAGAACTGTGCAACCCAATCAGATCCTAGTTCGATGACATCTGGAGGAGCACCGGAGTTGAAGGCGGCTTGGAGCTTCATCTTTCCATCATTCCACGACAGTTCCGTGAGCTCAACCGTAACATTACGGGTCTGCTCAAACTCGCGGACAAGAGCCTCGAGAGCCTTTTTCTGACCCGGTTCGCTCCAAAAGTGCCAGAATCGGATCACGTGCGGATCACGCTCGGCAGTGCCGCCTCCCCCACAACCAGTTGGGATAAGAGACGCCCCAGCTGTGAGAAGAACTAGCGTTGCGATTGATATGAGACGTTTCATGGTGCGAAGCTACGCACGCCGTTGTCCATTCGGAACAGTATCCGTAGATTTGAGCCCGTCCAGGCTGTTGCGCAAGCGCAGAACTACGACACCTTCACTCTTTCGATCATTTCTCAGGTGTCCTGTGCCGAAGACGTCAAAGTACATCTTCATTACGGGCGGAGTGCTTTCTTCTCTAGGGAAGGGCATCGCTTCTTCTTCCATCGGTCTCTTGCTCCGTCAGCGTGGCTTCTCCGTCACGATTCAGAAGCTCGACCCGTACATCAACGTAGACCCAGGTACGATGAATCCGTACCAGCATGGAGAGGTCTTTGTCACTGATGACGGCGCAGAAACAGACCTCGATCTCGGTCATTACGAGCGGTTCCTTGACGTAAGCATGTCGCGGGCAAATACCGCAACGGCTGGGCAAGTGTATTACGACGTCATCACGCGTGAACGTCAGGGCGAATACCTTGGCAAGACGGTTCAGGTCGTCCCTCACATCACCGATGAGATTAAGCGTCGGATGAAAGCGCTTGACGGCAAGTACGACATCATCATCAGCGAGATTGGTGGAACTGTTGGTGACATTGAGTCACTCCCCTTTCTTGAAGCATGCCGTCAGCTCCGTCACGAGCTTGGACGTGGCAATGCGCTCGATGTGCATCTGACGTACGTTCCGTACATCAAGTCAGCCGGCGAGCTCAAAACAAAGCCAACGCAGCACTCAGTCAAAACACTGATGGAGTTCGGCATTACGCCGGATATTCTTCTGTGCCGCTCTGAGATGAAACTCGACAAGGATATCCGCTCGAAGATTGCCCTCTTCTGTAATGTCGAGCAACGCAGCGTGATCGAAGCACTCGACGCAGAGACGATCTACGAAGTGCCGATGATGTTCGCAAAGCATGAGCTGGATCAGATCGTCTGCGAAAAGCTCAACCTGAAGCGTTCCAAACTCTCGATAGACACATGGACGAAGTTTGTCCATCGTATTAAGTCTCCGAAGCATGCGGTAACGATCGGCTTTGTTGGCAAGTACAACAAGTACCCTGACTCTTATAAGAGTATCATCGAGGCGCTTGTTCATGCTGGCGCCATCAACAATGCGCGCATCAACATTCGTTGGATTGATTCTGAGGATGTGACCACGGACAACGTTGCAACGCACCTTGAAGGCGTCGATGGAATCCTCGTGGCACCTGGTTTCGGCCATCGAGGAATCGAAGGCAAGATTGCAGCCATTCAATACGTTCGCACGCACGAGATTCCGTTTTTCGGGATCTGTCTCGGCATGCAGTGCGCCGTGATTGAATACGCGCGCAATGTCGCTGGACTGCCACTTGCAAACTCATCAGAGTTCAAGAAGAATAAGTTCAACGTGATCGACCTTCTGCCTGAGCAACGTACGATTACGTCGAAGGGCGGAACGATGCGACTCGGTGCATACCCATGTTCGCTTGAGCCGAAGTCAAAGGCGTTTGCAGCGTATAAGAACCAGCACATCAGCGAGCGTCATCGCCATCGGTACGAGTTCAATAACGAGTTTCGTGAGCTTCTTACGTCAAAGGGCCTTCGCATCAGTGGCACATCGCCGAACGGTGAACTGGTTGAAGTGGTCGAAGTACCAACTCACCCATGGTTTGTGGGCGTACAATTCCACCCTGAGTTGAAGTCCCGTGCCGTAACAGGTCACCCTCTTTTTGTTGCGTTTATCAAAGCAGCTGTGCGTCACGCCGGTGAGGCAACCGCATGAGTCGTCGTGTCCAGATCTTATTGATCGAGCACGACGGGGTAGATCATCTCTATCCGTTTAGCGAACTACATTGTTCCTGGGAACTTCGCGTCGGACGCTACTCCATCGTGGAGCGGTGGCAGGCGGTAGCGCATGACTGCAATGTTACTGTGACGTCTGATCGCGGAAATCACGTTCGTTCGTTTCTCGAACGAGAACCTTCAACGCGTCCGTTTGAAACACTGCCCACACTCGCTATCGCAGGCCATGTGCTGTTGGCACCAAGCGTGATGCGACAACTAATCGACCTGTGTTCCGCGAGTGATGTTCCGATTGCAGTGTATTGCGGCGGATCGACCATCGGAAGTTTTATGCCTGCACCGGTGGCGACACCTGGTGAGCTAGCTACGGCGTTAGACAATGTTGACAGTGCATATCCAGAACATGTCACCGTTCAGGGGCACCGCATCGAACGACTATGGCAAGCAATCGATCATATCGCTGACGGTATTCAGTGGGATGCATCGCTGACGCAGACGCTTGTCGATAGCTCTGCTCGCATACACCCATCCGCAGTTATCGACGAAACACACGGTCCAGTGATGATTTGTGAAGATGCCATCATTCAACCTCTTGCAGTGATCTCAGGTCCCGCAGTGATTGGTCCCTCCTCTACTGTTCGTCCACATGCCGACATCAAGCATTCCGTGATTGGACCCGGCTGTAAGGTCGGAGGTGAGATTGAGGAGAGCATTCTGCAAGGCTGGAGCAACAAACAGCATCTTGGCTTCCTTGGACACTCGTATATCTGCGAGTGGGTTAACCTCGGTGCAGGCACAACCAACTCCGACCTCAAGAACACATACGGACATGTGCATGTCACGATGCCATGGGGCCGAGAGGATACACAACGAATGTTTGTTGGCCTACTCATGGGTGACCACTCCAAGTCAGCGATCGGCACGCAGTTCCTTACCGGTACTGTATGCGGTGTGAGTTCGAATGTCGTTTCAACGGGATTCCCTCCTCAGTCGATACCATCGTTCCGCTGGCTTGATACCTCGTACGATGTCGACAAAGCAGTATCTGTTGCGAAGACCGTTATGCAACGCCGTTCAAAAGTTCTCGGCGAGTCTACAGAACATCTTCTTCGTGAATGCGCACAAGGTGAAGCTTGAGCACGCCGCTTCACATCTGGATTACTGGTGCAGGTCGCGGCATAGGTGCAGCGATCGCTCGCAGTGTAACATCTGGCAACCACTGCACATTGTCGGGCCGCAACCGTGAAACCCTTGATGCACTTGCATCTGAGTTCCCACCCGGGAGCGTCGCCGTAGCGCCATGTGATGTCTCAGATCATGCGAGCGTGCTTGCAGCACATGCAGCAGCAGTCACCGCATTTGGTCCAGTCAACGTCCTTGTCAACAATGCAGGTATAGCTGCATTTCGTCCGTTTGTCGAGACAACGCCAGCAGAGTTTGATCAGCAGATAGCTGTCAACCTTCGCGGTGTGTATTCGTGTTGCAGCGCTGTCGTCCCTGCGATGATTGAACAGCACACAGGCATGATTATCACCATCAACTCTATTGCTGCGCGAACAACGTTCTCTTCATGTTCTGCATATGGCGCGTCGAAGGCTGGTGCACTCGCACTTACACAAGTACTTCGAGCTGAACTTCGCGAGCACGGCATCAAAGTCAGCGATGTGCTCGTTGGAGCGACAGACACCGACATTTGGGCGCAAGACATGCGCGAAGATCACGGTCATCGCATGTTGCGCGGCAGTGATGTCGCTCAGGCGGTCTCAATGATCATCGACTCATACTCGAATCCACGACTCCTCTTCGAAGAATTAACAGTACGACCTCAACTTGGAGACCTGTAAATGAATCGCCTTGCCATACTCTGTATCGCACTCACTATTGGCATGCTCGAACTATCTGCTCAAGCAAATCAACTCTACAGTCATGGTGATCCAACACCAGAAGAGCAACAAATGCTTGAAATGGTCAATCGTGCTCGTGCGAATCCAACCGAAGAAGGTATTCGGTTGATGGATACTGACGATGCACGTGTTCAGGGTGCGTACGACTATTTCAAGATCAACAAGACAGCGACCAAGGCAGCATTCACTGCATACCCACAGCGTCCCCCACTTGCATTCCATGCAGACCTCATTACAGCGGCTCGCAACCATTCGAAGGACATGGACGCCAACAACTTCCAGGGTCATAACAGCTCCAATGGCGACGATCTTGGCGATCGGTATGCCAAAGTTGGATATGCTTCGCAGGGCATGTACGGCGAAAACGTGGCGGCATACAGCGAGAGTGTATGGCATGGCCACTGCGGCCTTAATGTTGACTGGGGTGAGCAGAATCAGATTGATCTTGGCCACCGCGAAAACATCATGAACTTCAAGAGTGCCGTCTACACTGAGATTGGCATCGGCATCATCTACAATGGCAAGGGGCTTATGCAGGGATATGTTGGCCCCTACGTAGTGACGCAGGACTTTGGTACTCGTTCTGTCCGATACATCGTTGGCGTGGTGTACGCCGACAAGAACAACAATGGCTTTTACGACATCGGTGAAGGCCTCGAGGGCGTTACCATTAAGCCAAGTCGCGGCAGCTACTATGCTGTCTCGAGCACGTCGGGTGGATATGCAATTCCATTTTCTGGCTCTGGTTCTGTGACAGTTACTGCGAGTGGTGGCAACCTCAACGCACCCGTAACGAAGACGATCGACTTTACTGGTGAGAACACCAAGGTTGACTTCATTCCGGCTTCAGCAGGTCCTGGAGCAGTAACACTTCAGACACCAGCAAACAATGCAACCGGGCGCACACAAGAACTTGCGCTAACATGGGGCAAGGCATCGCTTGCTGATTCGTATCAATGGCAGGTAGCTACGATGCAATCGTTTGCATCTAGCTCGATTGTTGATTCAGGTACTGTCGCTGGTACAACGGCGACTGCGAACGTACCGGCCTGTAACACCAAGTACTATTGGCGCGTGCGCGGTGCAAATAGCGTCGGGCCAGGTGCATGGTCAAGCGTGTTTGCCTTTACGACTGGCGGCAAGAACCCTGCATCGTGCTCGGGTATCGCACCGAAGGGTGCCGTGACAGCTCCAAACACCTCAGGTGTATCCTTCTCGTGGTCAACCTCTGCTGATGCAACAACCTATCACCTCCGTGTAAAATCTGGGGTAAGCCCTTACAAGGTCGTGTTCGAAGATTCAACGTATTCAGGCACGTCAGCAAACATTCCTACTTCAAGCATTGGTGCGGATGGGTCGTACACGTGGGAAGTTCGTGGCGTAAACACGTGCGGCAAGGGCGGCTGGTCGACACCACAAGCGTTCCAGCTTACGATTACGAGCGTAGAGGATGATAACGTGGCAGGCTGGAACGCGATCGTTTCGCCGAACCCGATTGCAGAAGCTTCAACATGCACGATCACGTCACCAGTTGGTGGACGCGTTCGTCTCTCGATGGTAGACATGCTCGGACGCCACACGGAGCTCGGTGCAGTAGACGTAGTCCCAGGTCAGGCTCGTGTGCCCCTCGCCCTTCCTAACGGTTCAGCTGCTGGCTCGTACATCTTCATTGTCGAAAGCGGCTCACAAGTAGTCTGCCGTACTCGCGTGGTTGTTCAGCCGTAAATCTGCCGAAGAGATAGCACCGTAATTAAGCAACAACCGCTGCATTCTTGAAGGATGCAGCGGCTGTTTTGTGATTGTAGATTGTCAGAATTATATCACAAGTTGCCATTTGACAACCGTCGACATTTTGTATATTGTCCACATGTTGTAGTTCTTCCTGTGGATAGCATCATGCAAACAAAAGCTCAACTCGGCGCACGCCATCGTCAGATTCGTGAGAGTATCCTCCGTCTGTCAGTGGCCGACTACGCCACAACCATTGGCGTGAAAGTTCCTACTGTGTACTCGTGGGAGTCGGGCCGGACTGGGGTTCCACAGGAGATTCTGGCTCTTCTTGAGCGTCAGTACGGTGTATCGTCAGGATGGCTACTGACGGGTGTCGGTTCGCCTACCGTAGTGAGGGAATCTGACACCACACCACGCCCAAAGAGTGCACTAGAGCGGCTTGAAGAGCAGATCCAGGCCATGAAGAGCGTTATCGCAGAGCTCCGTGCGCAAGCCCCGCTCGTAGTTGCTCCGGCACTTCCTGGACGCAGCGGACCACGCATTCCGATGCTCTCCATCGGCGTTAGTGCGGGATTGCCTGCTGCTGCCGATGATACAATCGAACGCGAGATCGATTTGGCCGACATGCTTCTGGAGCATCCAGAAAGCACCTATTTCATCCGTGTCGTAGGTGATTCCATGACGGATGCTGGAATCAGTGATGGCGACACACTGATCGTCGACTGTGCGATACAGCCACGATCAGGACAAATCGTCATCGCAAAGGTCTATGGTGAACTCACCGTCAAGCGGTACATCAAGGTAGATGGTCGGCCAGTTCTACGTGCTGAGAACAGACGGTACAAGGACATCGCGATCACAGCAGATATGGACTTCACGATCGTTGGCGTTGTCCGTAGCTGTATTAAGAAGCTCTAAGGAACACGAAGAGCTCTTGATCCTGAGCTAGGTTATCAACATCCCGATTCTCGTTTTGTCAATGTTGTTGACATTTTGTAGAATCGCATATGATTGTCACCGTCCTTCTCGAGTCCTCTATCTCGGCTGCATCATGGGATGCTGTTATCGAGTCAATCCATCGCTGCACGCCTCTTCTGTACGTCCGAAGGCACGGAGTTCTCCACGCTGGTACGGATAATCTCGACGAGGTACGTCGCTATGTGCGCCTGTGGTCTGCACGTGCGGCCATGACTCCCGATCGAACGAGTTCATTGTTCTGTGCCCTGAACGGTGTACCTGGTAGAATTGATGCACATGCTTCAGCAGAGCATGTTCCTTGCAGTGTACTTCGTGAATGTCCGGAAGTTGACGTAGACGACGTCATGCTTCAACGCTTACGACTATTTGGGTGCTCCACATTGGGAGTTCTGATGACGTTGTCTGAGCGTCACTTGCGAGCGCAGTTCGGCGATCAGGGGATACATCTACACCGCCTACTTCATACAACGTCGACATCGCTGCCGTTGTATCAGCCCGCTGACGATATCAGTGTAGAAGATGTATTTGATGATGCTCTTTCTGAGCCAAGTGCGATCCTTCATGCAAGCGATCGCCTCTGCAGCATTGCCGTTGAGGCTCTTGCAGGTAGAGAAGCCTGGCGAATAGATGTTGGTGTCCTTGATCGAAGCGGTCACGTTAGTTCTCGACGTGGACGGATCATGCGTGGAGCTGTGACGAGTCTGCAGCAGCTAACGACGCATGTACATGCGCTTATCTCGCAACTCTGTTCATCTCTACGCCGTTGGTGGGGTGTTCGGCTGCGACTGTCGTCACTGCGTCTGCCGCTGCGTGAACAAGTCGCGCTGTTCCAAGCTCAACCTTCTGCACACGATATCCAATCGTCGCTTGTACCCAAGTATGGTCCTGTCATCAAGGATATTCAGGTGATCAACCCTTGGTCAGTAATCCCAGAAGAGTATGCGCGAATACTGGGACGTCAGCCATGAAACTCATCCTTGAGCAAATCGATGTTGGGAGTCAATCCGACGTGCCGTATGTGGTGTGTTGGCGTGGTGGAACCTACGCCATTGAATCAATCATCGATAAATGGTCAACACGAGGACCGTGGTGGACGACTGATGAGCGACGTGAGTATCTGCTTGTATCGACGTCATGCGGAGTGATGGAGATTTACCGCAGTTCCCTGCAGGGATGGATGATGTCTCGTCTGTTTGATTAATGATGTTCGGATCCCTCCATACACGGAGCCACTTCTCGTTCCTCGATGGCGCATCATCTCCAGAGGATCTTGTTGCTACTGCAGCACGACTGGGACATCGTGCGCTGGCTCTTACAGATTGGTATGGTGTATATGGTGCTGTTCGACTTGAGCGTGCGTGCCGAGATTATCATATCAAGCCGATCATGGGATGCGATGTTGCAATAAACAACGTATCGATATCCATCCTAGCACGTTCACAGGTGGGATATCAGCAGATCTGCCACCTTCTCACAGAGTACTATCAAGATGGTCACCAATCTGATGCGCTTCGGGTTGCACAACTTGATGATTGCATCTGTATCGTACATGGGACAGGACATGAATTGATCTGCGTACGGGATGTCGTTACGATGCTCTCGACACATCGCGTGTATGTTGGCATTGCACATGATGCTCGCCCATGGTCACGTCTGCGTACGTCACGTTTGGTTGGTCTTGCACGTGAGCTCGATACACCAATCGTCATCGCGCAAGACGTCCGCTACGCTACAGCTGACTGTTATGCAGTACATGATCTGATGACATGTATTCGTGAAGGGGTCACGATTTACGATGCACACCCTCTACGAGCAATTCACGACAAGCATTGCCTTCGTTCTGAACAAGATCTATATGATGTGCTTCCCTATCCAGATGCATTTGAGAACGTTCGCACTATCATTGACGAATGCTCATTTACCATTCTTCCTGAGCACATCACACCTCCGTCAGCACGTATACCAGAAGGCACGACAGCAATCGAGGTACTGACAACGTTATCGAGAGAACGTCTTCAGCATGTATACAGCAGCAACCTTTATGACCGTGCTCAGCAGCAGCTCATGCACGAGCTTGATGTTATCGAACAACTTGAGCTAGCTGACTTTTTCTTGGTGGTACATGAGGTGGTATCGGAATCACGCCGACGTGGTATCCGCTGCTCGGGACGTGGATCAGCGGCCAACTCGATTGTTTCCTACCTACTCGGTATCACTGCTGTATGTCCGTTACAGCACAACCTTCTCTTTGAGCGGTTTTTACACAGTGGACGTAAGGGAACACCTGATATCGATGTTGATTTCGATAGCGACAGACGGAATGAGGTGATCTCATGGATGGAAGAGCGCTTTGGCATCAATCATACTGCGATGACGGCGACACTGATCACGTATCGCATGCGCATGGCTATACGAGATGCTGCAAAAGCTCTTGGTTGGCCAGAGGAGACTGTTCGTGCGTTGTCGAAGAGCGTACCAGGATGGACATCGCACGATATTCATCGATATCGCAACGATCTTGCACGTGTATGCGGCGATATTCCCCTCCTCGATATCCTCATGCGCTCTGTGGATGCACTACTTGGTCACCCACGCCACCTCGGACTCCATTCAGGTGGGATGATACTTTCGTCACATGAGCTCTCTCACTATACACCGGTACAACGGTCTGCCAATGGCGTAGCTGTCGTACAGTTCGACAAAGACGATGTTGAAGCTATGGGACTGGTGAAATTCGACGTACTGGGCTTGCGTATGCTCGCATGTATCAGTGAGTGTGTTGAATTGATTGCCTCGACGCAGGGTCTCGCGATAGATCTTGACGCAATACCACTCGATGACGAAGAGACGTTTCGGCGTATTCGCAAGGGCGAGACACTTGGAGTGTTTCAGATTGAATCACAAGGTCAGATGCACCTGCTGGCAAAACATCAACCTGAGACGTTTCACGACCTCATCATTGAAGTAGCATTGTTCCGGCCGGGTCCGTTACAAGGCGGTATGGTGCATCCGTACATAGCCCGTCGACGAGGCACGGAAAAGGTGAGCTATCTGCATCCTGATCTTGAGCCAATTCTGCATGACACTCTCGGCATTATCCTATTTCAGGAGCAAGTCCTTGAAATAGCACATCGGTTTGCAGGAATGCCACTTGATCAGGCGGATGACTTTCGTGCTCTGGTATCGAAGAATCGTGATCGGGCGATGATGGAACGGATGAGATCGATATTCATCGATGGTGCTGTAGCGCGTGGTGTCGACCAAGTAACAGCAGAAGTGGTGTATGAAAAGGTTGCACACTTTGTGGGCTATGGGTTCTGTCGTTCTCATGCAGCAGCATTTGCCAAGACGGTCTATCAGAGTTCGTGGCTGAAGACACACTATCCAGCTGCGTACATGGCAGCGTTCATGCAACATCGTCCTGGGATGTATAATCTCATGACGTTGGAAGAAGAGGCGCGTCGTTGTGGTGTCGACATCCTCATGCCCTGTCTGCAGCACTCATCACTGCGCTATACGCTTACACATACAAGCGATGGTATGTTGGCGATACAGAAACCTCTGACGTCGATTCGGGGAGTGGAGCCCGAAACAGCTCGGGATATCATCTGGGAACGTTCTCGACGTCAGTTCACAAGCATCGACGACATTGTTGAACGTCTACACGCTGTACCACGTGACATTCTCGAGAATATCGCTCTCAGCGGCGCACTCAGCGTATGGGAGCAGGACACACGTCGTGCGTTGTGGATGGTGGGCGTGATCAAACAACGCGTGCATGTAGGTCCTGCGCCGTTAATCGACATGCCGCACATTCATGAGGATGATATACCATCACTCCCCCCTCTACGTGCTCAGGAACGTCTCGCATACGACTACATCTCGCATGGTGCTGCTCGCGTACACCCAATGACGCTGTATCGGAGGATGCTTACAGATCTTGAAATCCGACCGATTAGCATATGCGCTCGCTTACAGGCACCTACGACAGCGAATATGACAACAGCTGGCATTGTGATTCTCCGGCAGGCTCCACCCACAGCTCGCGGCATGCTCTTTGTGACTCTCGAAGATGAGACGGGGTTCCTTCAATGCGCAGTGCCGCCACACGTACGAGAACACTTTCGTGATGAGCTTCGGAACGCATCACTCGTCGTTCGAGGAAAGCTTCACGCTATAGGTGGATGGCGCTCGATCATGGTCGATGAAGTCCGTGTCCTCAATAATGTGATTGGAGGATATCATGGACATCTCTCCTATGCTGGTGGCAGGGACACGATGGAGTTGCAAACGGAGATTGATAGCAGTCGATTGGTCAACATCAAATAGATTTGCGCATGCAGCACCTCGCCCTATGCATCGAATATGATGGAACAAGCTATGCCGGGTGGCAGCGTCAATCCAATGCGCTCACAATTCAGGCGTGTGTTGAAGATGCGCTGACACAATGCTACGGCATGGTGCTTCCCATCGTTGGGTCAGGCCGTACAGATGCTGGTGTACATGCTCGCGCACAGGTTGCGCATGTGGGCATCCCCGATACTGCTCCATTGATCCCATCTGAAAAGATTCCAATTGCATTGAATACTCGTCTGCCTGCTGAGATTCGTATTCGTGCAGCTGCAATCGTTGATGCAGACTTCCATGCACGCTACGGCGCTGTACAGCGTGAGTATGTGTATCGTATCAGCACCAACCACTCTGTCTTCACACGTCACTTCGTGTGGACTCCTGATCTGTCGTTTGACGAGTCGCTGCTTGAAACAGCACTGCGATCTATGGAGGGCACACACGACTTTACGGGCATATCCAAGAACAATCCCGACACCGCATCGTACATCTGCAACGTCTCAGCATGCTCTCTTGAACACTACGAAGATGAGCTACGCATACGAATACGAGCCAATCGCTTTGTCTACGGGATGTGCCGAGCAATTGTGGGCGCTGCATATACCGTCGCACGAGGCAAAACATCGCTCGAGACGCTGCAAATGATTCTCGAGTCTGCTGAGCGGGGCAGCCAGACGCCCCTTGCCCCAGCGCATGGATTAACGCTCAATCGTATCACCTATCCACTTCCGATCTTTCAAGAACTAGACGTGTACTAATCACACGCATCGGGTATGACAATGTTTCGTACAATTCTACTGTCACTGCTTGCATTTCTCGTACTTCCGGGATGCGGTGCAATCAATCTCTTCCCGGTAAGCGAGGATCAACGCCTGGGTGCAAAGTTCGATGCTGACATAGCTCAGGATCGCAAGCAATATCCTGTGTACACAGATCCAGCTGCGACTCGGTACGTTCAAGCAATTGTCGATAGTATCATCCGTGCACCAGAGGTGCGATATCGCGGAACCTTCCCCTATCGAGTGCAGCTGCTACACGACGATGCAACGATCAATGCCTTCTGCACACCTGGGGGATACATTTACGTCTACACGGGTCTGCTCAAAGCCATCGACAACGAAGCAACACTCGCGGGTGTACTTGGACACGAAATCGCACACGCAGAACGACGCCACTCAACAAATCGTATGACCACACAGTTGGGCGTGCAGACACTTACCAGTATTGCACTCGGGTCGTCATCAGGACGTGAAGTGGAATTGGCTGCGAATGCATTTACCGGACTCGGATTGTTGCAGAACAGCCGCAACGACGAAGAAGAAGCTGACGAGTATTCGTTCACGTATCTCCAGCATACACATTGGTATCCTGGAGGCATCCTCTTCTTCTTTGAGAAGGTCAAGGGGCGCACAGGCTCGTCGCTTGATAGATTCCTCAGCACACATCCCCTACCAGAGGACCGCATCACGCAAACGCAAGCCCGCTTGAAATCAGCGAATATTGCGCCCCCTACCGAAGCATCTCTGGGCACACGGTCTTACGCAGATTTCAAGCGCACATTGAAGTGACTTACTGCAGCCAGACTGGTTGCTCCTCGAGCGCGACGGTGCACGCCTGCCACATTCTGCGATAAGCTTCCTGGACTGTTGCTGCTTGCACGCGCAGTACATTATCACCAACAAGCTCAACACCAGCAACACGAGCACCTCGTGCTGCTTGTTCACGACGGTGTGTTGTTACCTCTAACGTAGTATGCGCATCGGATACTGCAGGACGTTCCCAAGTGCGACACAGAGCACGTTCAACGCCATCAGCTATCAATGCCCTCGTTTTCGAAGGGGGCATACATATCGCTGCAGTCGGACCCAGAACCGACTTTGTAGCAACGAACTCTGGTGTGTTCGGTAACGCGGCAGCTTCAGCAGCGAGATCACTATTTCCGCTCACGAAACACATCGGCACGCCAAAGCCCGATGCGAGTGCAG
>JAURNF010000125.1 GCA_030830285.1 Candidatus Kapaibacterium sp. | reverse complement strand
TCCAATTCGCAGCACATATAGGCCCGACGGCAAGTGTGCGACCGATAGCGTCAGTGATCCTTCATCCATAGCTGTGCGATGTACGGCCTCTTTGCCGAAAAGGTTGCACAGCGTGATTACGGCAGATGCGGGAACTGTTCCAATAATCCGCACACGATCAGATGCAGGATTCGGCGCAATCGTAACGTGCGGTTGGTTACCTGACGCGACCGATGTTGGCTCTTCTGGCTCGTAGATGCGCAGCAACCGCTGATCACTCCATGCACCCCAACCAGTGATGCCTGCAGCGCGCACTCGCCATGTGTAGAGCTTATCAGAAGGTCTTAGCTGTATTGAGTACGAAGTTGTTGTGAGCGTTGAATCACTCACAATCACACTATCATGAATGATCTCGATGTGATATCGTAATGCCACCATTGATTCGCTCCACGTGAACTGGAGGCTGTCGACGTGCACTGTTGCAGAGTCGATAGGTAGTTGCAGTTGCACTTGGTTAGGACGTGGCACAAACTTGACACGCGTCTGTCTGCTGTATGCAGATGCACCCGTTTCATTCACTGCTTGAACCTGCCATGAATACCATGCATTCGGAATGAGTGAATCAAGCATGTACCGTGGCTGTGTTACTCGGTGCACAGCTGTATCGCGTGGACGTGCGTCGGAGATGATACGCAACACGTACGATCCAATCGCCGGTTCGGAGACTGTCCAGCGAAGCCCAACGTGATTCGAATCAATGATGATTCCATCTACAGGAGTGATGTGACGCACCGCTTGTGGATATGCAAGTGAGTGGAATACGCGCGCAACACTCCACTCCCCGTACCCGCTCACATTCCGTGCACGTACCATCCACGCAATGCTCGACGCACCCGGAACGCGCACGAGCAGTGTAGTATCCGCAATCGTTGTGTCCCATAGCACACGCTGCGATTGATCGCGTCCAACCACATGATAGTCAGTTACAACAGGTGATGCAGAACGCCAGGACAGAGTCGTTGAGTTTTCGGAGAGATAGGAATTGTCTTCGGGCGAGCGCAACACCACGCGTGTAGGACGTGGTATCGTGAGAAATGTGCGTGTTGTAGACCATGGTCCCCATCCCGACACATTGCGAGCTCGCACTCTCCATGTGATCACCGACTCACCCGGTAGATTTCGAAGCACGAACGTGGTATCCACTCGTGCCGTATCTGACACGATCACTGATGCTCCGCGCAGTACTTCGAGATGATAAGCAGTGATCTCAGGCGTTGAGCGATTCCAACGCAGTGTGCAATCAGACACTTGTAACTGGAATCCTTCTGCGGGTGATACGAGTCGAACGGTATCAGGGAGTGGGGTAGGGGGCGGACCAAACAACGTGTCGTGAATTGATGCGTAGCGATACTTCGGACGATTCACGGTGGTAGCATCCCAGTTGATCGACCACGTCATCATCCCTGCGAGATCGGGGTAGCCCCCTTGCTGAGCCAGCGTGTATTGACCAGGCTTTGGTCCTTCGCCCTTGAGGTAGCGCATCGCCTGCCAAATCGCGAGCGAGTCTGTGTATCCTCCACCGGCAGCGTCGACGCATGCTGGTAGGCCAACTGCGACCTTTGACGCTGGTAGTCCGGTGAACGTTCCACCAGTCGTCGTAAACCCCTTGATGACGGCCTCTGTCATCGCAACAATAAAGTCTGCCGTTCCCTGCGCATATACGTTGCGATCGATGCCATACATCGTGCCGCTGTTGTACAGTTGCACATGGATGAGGTCGAGCGAGTCACGCAGCGCATCGACGATGGGGAGGTAGCCGCCCCATATGCTACCGTAGCCCGACATGCCACCTTGTACGTAGGCAGTCTCAGGCGCAAACGTTAAGATCATCTTGCGTTGAAATGCCTGTCGGTAGTTCGACATAATCGTCTTGATAGCTGCGATCAGATGCTGTTGCGCGAGCGCTTGCGGTGCCGCAATTGTGCCGCCATTAATCACAATCGAGGCACCATGTTCGATATCGATATCGAGTCCGTCGAACCCATATACCGTGAGAAGATTTGTCAACGATGTCGCAAAGGCATCGCGGTTGGCTGTTGTTGTAAGATCAATCGATGCAGTGGCACCACCAACACTGAGAAGCACCTTTGCACCACGTTGCTGTGCTCGTTGAATCTGCTGAATGAAGGCCTGCTGTGTTCCTCGGTCTGGCGTGAACACCATTGTCATGTCGGTGTTCGATGTAGGTACTGCGAACGACACCGGAATCACGTTGTACCGTGTATCGATTGAATCGAGCGACAAATACGGAGCTGCTTGTGCGCTCCAGTTATGCCAGTAGCCAACCAGCGGTGCGTGCGGAATTTGGCCCAACGATGGCATGCAAATGATGAACAGCACATACACTGCTACGAGAACAGATGCTCTTCTCTGAATCCGCATGACCATGGTCCAGTTACTTGCCAGATGTTGTTCGGACACGATTATAGATCACGAGCACGCCACTGAGGAATGAGCACTCGATAACATCATGAACCAATGTCGGGTGTACTCCGATTGCAAGAGCGTCGTTGAGTGAATAATGCACGCTAAGCATAAGCCAAAGCACCCCACCAACATAGATAATCGTCAACCCCTGCATGTACACACCGAGCCGAGAGGAAAAGCTTGCACAAGCCCCTCGCTCTGAATACCATCCAACTAGACCAGCCGCAGGAATGAAGCCAAGCAGATAACCGCCTGTAATTGACATGTCAGCATCGAGTCCTGAGAACCAAGGCACGCCGATTAATCCGCCAAACACGTATGCTGCAGCTGTCATTGCAGCGAGGCGTCCGCCCAAGAACGTGCCGATAAGGAGTATCGCCACCGTTTGCATTGTACTCGGTATTGATCCCATCTCTACGATCGTTTGTGCTGAGGCAGCGAGTACCAACGCTCCTATCAGAATCCCGAGGGCCGATCGATTGCGCGACGCGTGAAACCATGCGGATACCATACCAACTCCAGGTGTGCTGGGACAACAATGGCATAAATTAGCGCGAACAAGTCATTCTTAGAGACCCGTCACATGATCTCCTTCTCACCTGAACAACGTAACGAGCTAATTCAACGTGTCCGCAACTACTGCGAAACAGACCTATCGATTGAGCTAGGTCGATTCGACGCTGAATTCTTGGTTGACTTCTTCACACGAGAGATAGGGCCTGCGTCATACAACCAGGGTCTCTTCGATGCTGTTGCTATGCTTGATAAACGCGTAGATGACTTGCGTGAATCAATGCTAACACTCGAACAGCATCGTGAAGGATGATGACGAGACGAGGTTACTTCTTCATCGTTAACACGCCAGTCTCAAGATCATAGTATGATCCAACGATCTTGATCTTTCCAGCCTTCTCTAGATTAGCAAGGAGTGTGCTGCGACGACGGATTTCGGCAACGACGTGGTCGACATGTGCCTGCGAGACTAACTCAACGAATGAGGTGTTCTTCGATGTACGATCGCTTGAGGTGGTCCGTGCCTCTGCTACGACAGGACGGATCTTGGAGAGCAGAATGCCGATGTGCCCCAACTCGACGTCATCAATGGCCCCTTTAATGGCACCGCAGTTGCTATGACCAACAACGAGTACAACCTTTGATCCCATCACAGCACAACCAAACTCCATACTTGCGAGAATGTCATCATTCACAATGTTACCCGCGATGCGTGCAACGAAGATGTCACCCAAGCCCTGATCGAGTACGTCTTCTATCGGTATGCGACTATCGAGACAGCTCAGGATCACAGCTTTTGGATACTGTCCACTTGCAGTCTTGCGAACCATTGCGCTGTGATCACGCTTTGTAATTGTTTCCTGACTGAACCGAAGATTACCTTCGGCAAATTCTGTGAGTACAGCATCGGGTGTGAGAGCGTCTTGCTGCTCTTTTGTCATAACGTGCGACGACTGCGCGAATAAGGGGGTCGCAAAGAGTGCGAGTGCACAGATGCTCACTAGTGCAGATTGGAGTTTCATGTGAGTGTATCCAAGAGTGTAGTTATTACTGTCTGCTATGACAGTTCCGTGACAACATACGTACTTTGTGCCACGATGCAACCTCTGAATCCAACCGTTGATGAGTACGTCGCCTCCCTCAAACAGTGGGGAGACGAAGTCTCGCTCCTTCGATCAATCGTATGTACGTGTGATGTTGAAGAAGAGCTGAAGTGGCGCCAGCCGACGTATACGGTCGATGGTGCCAACGCTGTGATCATTAGCACGCGAAAAGACTCGTGCGTGATTGGGTTCTTCAAGGGTGTGTTATTGGATGATCCGAGCGGACTGCTCCATACGCCCGGACTAAACACACAGTCTGCCTGATATGCTGCCTTCACGAGTGTAGCTCAGATCAAAAGGCACAAGTCCGACATCGTTGCCTTGATCAAACAGGCAATTCGCAATGAGAAACAGGGTGCTCGCGTTGCCTTCAAGTTGATCAACGAACATGTAGTTCCTGAAGAGCTACAAGACATCCTCAACCGTCGGAGCGATGTGCGCGCAGCATTTGATGCGCTTACGCCTGGTCGCAGGCGCGGGTACTTGATGCATATCAGTGGTGCAAAACAACAAGCCACTCGTCAGGCGCGTGCAAAAGCCTGCATCCCTCGTATTCTTGCCGGCAAGGGTCTCAACGATCGATAAGGGCAGACAATGAAACATCTCGTTACAGCGCTAGTCCTGGTATGTATCAGCATAACGCTGCATGCACAGCGAACCGTCGGTGTGTTGACGCATGATGCGTCGCGCACGTACAAGGGGTATACACTGCTTGCTCCGATTACCTCAACGATGACCTATCTGATCGACAACGATGGCCAGGTTGTGAATGTGTGGAAGGCGAACAATCCAACTGGACAGGTAGCGATGCTACTCGACGATGGATCCCTTCTTCGAACGGCAGCTCCCCAATCTCAGTCGATGCAGGGTGGTGGTGCAGGGGGCATGGTGGAGCTCTATAGCTGGTCGGGCGAGCGTCTGTGGCAATACACGCATCTGAGCTCTACAGCTCGCGCGCATCACGATGTAGAAGTCTTACCCAATGGCAATCTTCTGATGCTTGTGTGGGAAAGTCACACGCGGGAAGAAGCTGTTGCGCAAGGACGACTATCGAATCGTTTAACAGAGAATGCACTGTGGTCTGAGCGCGTTATTGAAGTGAAGCGAACAGGCTCAACATCAGGCGACATCGTCTGGTCGTGGTCGTCATGGGACCACATGATACAAGATGTCGATCCCGCAAAGCCGAACTACGGCGTGGTATCGGAACATCCAGAGCGAATCGATATCAACGCTGGCGGTACACGATCTGATTGGCTGCACGCAAACTCTGTTCGCTATAACGCAACACGTGATGAAGTGATGATAAGTATTCACAACCTGAATGAAATCTGGATCATCTCGCGCAAAACAGGTGATATCGCATATCGCTATGGCAATCCAATGAACTACAAGTGCGGTACGCTGCAGAATCAGGTGTTATTCGGACAACATGATGCACGGTGGTTGAGTGATACACGAGTGATGATGTTCAACAACGGCAATGGACGCTTTGGCGGGAACGGATCGAGTGTTGATGAGATTGATCTTCCACTCAACGAAGATGGTACGTATCGTCGCACCCCTGCATCCGCGTTCATGCCTGCTGTGCCGATTGTTGCATATCCCGCAACGATATCAACGCGTTTCTATGCGCAGAACATCAGCGGTGCGACGCGACTACCGAACGGCAACACGTTGTCGTGCCTTGGACCTTCAGGTGTGTTTGTGGAATCAACACCTGAGGGTGATGAAGTATGGCGCTATGTGAATCCCGTTGGTATGAATGGTATCGCGTCGCAAGGGCAAATACCGCGCAATAACATGGTGTTCAAGACATATCGTTATGGTGAAGATCATCCTGCTGTAAAGGGACGTAACCTCACTCCACGGGGTCGACTCGAGGAGGGTCCGCTATCGGTTAGCGATGTAGTTGAGAGGGCGGACGTCACCTACGAGCTCGATGTTGTGAACGACCGTGCCGTGATCATCAACAATCACGGTCAACACATAGAGATCACGTGTTATGATCTGCGCGGTGCGTTCCTTGGTACCGTACATGACGGACACCTCAATGCAGGTCGGCACATCGTGGATGTGCCGTCGGCAACGATTGTATTGAAGATGCGATACCGACAGTAACGTTTCGGCGCGTCATCGTTTCTTGGATGCGGGGAGCTCTGTACACAACACCATCGGGGATCAACATGC
>JAURNF010000124.1 GCA_030830285.1 Candidatus Kapaibacterium sp. | reverse complement strand
TGGTGCTTCATGGTCGGTGGTGTATCCACACACAAGCATGCTGCCCATCCTGCGAAATAGGGTGCCGACGGAGTGCGTGGTGCTCGTGGCGGGGAATGATGCTGACTTGCGCGATTATTTGCAACAGTGGATCTCGCAGGAGCGGTCGGTCGGATTCTTTGATCAGCTCTTCGCGTACTGGATTGCGCGCTAACCGCGAAGATGCTACGTATATTCAACGCTTCACAACACACTACCCACAAGGTTGTTTCAATGTCTCTGTCAGCTACTCGTCGATTCTTGCTCAGTGGATTTCTCGCCGCAAGTGTACTTGGCGGATGTCGGCATGCGGATGTAATGGATCCACATGATAATGAAACGAAGACGTACGAGATCAGCGGATTCTTCTCGATAACCGGGAATTGGAATACGCTTGGCACGACAGGTAATGAAGCTGCGCGCATGGCTGTGCAGGATGTCAACGCCTGGGCATCGCAGCGTGGTGGTAAAGAATCGATTTCATGGCGTTTGTACGATACCAAGCTCGATCCAGCGACGGCGAAAGCAAATCTACTTGATGCGGCTTCGCGTGGAGTGCACGTCGTAGTCGGACCCCAATCGAGCGCTGAAGTATCCGCGTTGCGTCAGACAGCTGACAGTGTAAACGTCCTCGTGATCAGTCCGTCGAGTACTGCCGGTAGTCTTGCAATTGCTGGTGACAACATTCTGCGACTGTGTCCAAGTGATAAGCAAGAAGGCCCAGCTATTGCATCAATGATGCGTGCCGAAGGGAAGTCTGTTGTGCTTGCTGTTTGGCGTGAAGACATTGGCAACCGTGGACTGGCCACATCTGTCCGCGACTACATGAAGGCCAACGGTGGGGCAGTTGTTGGAGGGTTTGAATACAGCACATCGACGACAGACTTTGCGCAAGTCGTTGCGCAAATACGCACCGAGCTCGACATCGCCGTCAAGATCTACGGTAAAGAGAAGGTAGCTGTGTACGTGCCTGCATTCGATGAAGTGGTCGACCTTGCTGCAGCAATTCCTGCGGACGATACACTCTTGCGTGGTGTGCGTTGGTATGGCGGCGACGGTACAGTGAATAGCACTGCACTCGCACCACAGGTTGCATTCTTCGAGCAAGTCGGCTATCCATGTCCTGATGTCGGCATCGGCGACGCAATTGAGCGCGCCAAGCCAATCATCGAGCGCATTCAGACAGCCACAGGTATTGTTCCTGACGCATTTGCGTTGTGTGTGTACGATGCAGTATGGCTTGCTGGTATGTCGATGCTCAACGGACAGGGTTGGGGCGAGACGCCGTCTCACCCCTACCGTCAGCGCGTCACAGATGCAGCATCGGTGTACTACGGCGCATCTGGATGGACGAAGCTTAACGACGCAGGTGATCGCGCATACGGCGTCTACGATATGAAGGTTTTGCGTCGTGTCAATGGAACACCAACGTGGGTCACAGTTGGCACGTGGGATGCGATCAAGGGGTACACGGCGCGGTAGAGTCCTGATCTCGAACAGTTCGTGCCTCTTTCATCGTATTGAACTTGATAGACTAGCGTGAAGTTGTTTGGTACCGAGCTTACGCGGCAGGTGATGGCACGTGTGCCGCCGTCTATTGTTTGTACCGAATTGTCATCGAGATGTAACAAGTGTGCTTAGGGTTTGTCTATGGACATGTATGATCAACATATTCGCCGAAGTTTATCGGTTGGTGCGGACTGCTATATCTGAGTGAGCTGAGGATTCAGTGCGTAATGTGTCGCACCAGAAATGTTTGTCGCATTTTGGTGGAGTATGCATGTCTGAAAGGCTTGTATCGCTACTCATTGTCGATGAAGACGTGAAGTATCGTAGCTCAATGTCTCGGTATTTGAGACAACACGGTCTTCGAGCGGTTGACGTCAGTACTATTGGTGAAGCAGAAGAGCTGTTGCGATCTTATTCATTTAACATGGTAATCGTTGAGTGGGTCGGAGTCACTGATAGATTCTGTGCTTTCTGTGAGACTATTCGAAGTCAACACCCAGAAATACTCCTCGTCGCAAATTCTCGTCACGTAGATCTTGATTCGCAACTTGAAGGATACACATACGGTGTAGACGATTACTGGCAAAAACCTTTGCCCTCCAGTCTCGCCGTCGCGAAGATTCAGGCGATGTTTCGGAAGCGAGTAATAAGTGCACTTTCGGCCGCACGTATCCGCATGGGCGATATCGAAGTTGATTTCCGCACGCGCCTCGTGCATAAGAATGGTAAGCGTGTCGATCTCTCTGAGAAAGAGTACGGCATCTTACGTACACTGGCACTCGAAGATGGTGCGCCTGTACGACGCGAAACACTGCTCGCACGCGTGTGGGGGTACGACTCTGTACCCGTTACGCGTACCGTTGACAACTACATCGTTGCACTGCGTCGAAAACTCGAGATCGATCCAGCCCGTCCACAGTATCTCGTAACAGTCGGTGGTATCGGCTATCGCTTGAATACGGATTGAGCTGCTGACATACGAGGTGCATTGACCTTAGACCACATACCACGATCTTCACGTGAGACTGCCCCGTATATTCGCTTCCACGATACGGGGGAGCAGTGAATAGCGATCAACACGAATCAACATCGTCCGCCGCAGGACATCGGTTGGGTAC
>JAURNF010000123.1 GCA_030830285.1 Candidatus Kapaibacterium sp. | reverse complement strand
TGTCGAGCATGTTCAACAGCAACTCGCGAAGGTTCGCACAGGGCGCGCCTCGGCTTCAATGCTTGATGCCGTGAAGGTTGAATACTACGGCGAGCCAACACCACTTGCACAAGTTGGTAGCGTGTCGGTTCCTGATGCACGTAGCATCATGATTCAACCGTGGGATCGCACGGCACTGCAGAGCATCGAGAAGGCTATTCTTGCAGCGAACCTTGGTATTACTCCGCAGAACGATGGACAAGTGATTCGCATCAGCGTACCCCCTCTCACAGAAGAGCGCCGCAAGGACATCGTTAAGAACTGCAAGAAGATGGCCGAAGATGGCAAGCTTGCTGTGCGCAACATCCGTCGCGACGCAAACGAAGAACTGAAGAAGGCCGAGAAGACAGAGCACTTCTCAGAAGACGAGCGCAAGCGCGGTGAAGACGATGTCCAAAAGAATACCGACAAGTATGTAGCTGAGATCGACAAGATCTTGGCCGCAAAAGAAATCGAAGTAATGGAAGAATAATCCTCGGAGTACCCCGTGAAGTCACTCATCGTCGTCGCACTTCTTACTGCAACACTGTGCACACGTGCTGACGAGGGTGTGCGCTTTACCACGATCACAACGTGGCAACAGGCGCTCGATCGCGCGAAGGCCGAGGGGAAGCCAATCTTCCTCGATGCATACACCGACTGGTGTGGATGGTGCAAGGTGATGGATCGCGAGACGTTCTCTGATTCGGCCGTTGCCGCAATCATGAACGCATCCTTCGTCAACGTCAAAATGGAGATGGAAACAGGCGAGGGTGTTGATGTTGCGATGAAGTATCGCATCAGCGGCTTCCCGACCTTCATGGTGTTCACACCTGACGGTGTGCCAACGTATAAGACCTTCGGATACCGTGCTCCAGCTGATTGGTTGCCAGTGCTCGACGCAATGCGTGACCCGACGCGTGCGCTCAAGCAGGCAGGCGTGACATCAGCTCTTAAGCTCCCATTCCCAGCATGGCATCGTGCATCATTCGAAAAGGGCAAGGCGCGGAAACAACCTGATGCCGCCGTCGTGCAGAAGTGGTTTGATGACTACGCAACGAAGAACGACGAAGTAGCATTCGGTGTGATCGTCAAGCACAAGCTTCGTGCAGATCAGATCGACTGGGTACTGGAGCGCGAGCAAGAGTTCCGTCGGTTGTACGATGCAGATGTCGACGAAGTGCTACAGGATAAGGGGCAGATGGTGTTCAAGACTGCGGTGGAGACAAAGGACACGTCTCTCTTGAGCAAGGTTGTCGACTTCTTCCGTCCGGCAAAGGACGAGGCCGTGCAGTTGAAGGAGCGCTTAGAGGCTATGTACTACGCGCAGAACAAGGATTGGTCGGGCCTCGGGACACAACTTCAATCGATGGGCAACGAGTTGGGTGCTTCCGCATCTTCAACCGTCAACGAATTCGCATGGCAGATGTATGAGTCATGCGATGATCTACGTGCGCTCTCACTCGCAGCGTCAGCAATGAAGCCGATTGCAACACGTGACGACGCCGAATGGGCACATATCGATACCTATGCTGCGCTGCTGTTCAAATCTGGACAGTTCGCAGAGGCAGAGACGCAGGCCAAGCGTGCCATCGAGCGCGGCACGGCAAGTGGTGCTGATGTGAGTGAAACCATACAGTTGCTCGAGCGCATCCGCAGTGCTCAGTCTGGCACGAAGACATCGAAATGATGCAGCGTGCTGTCGTGCTCCTCTCCGGAGGAATGGATAGTTGTGTGACGCTTGCGCATGCGCTTGCCGATGGCGCAACCGTGCACGCTCTGCACGTCAACTACGGTCAGCGCACCCAACAGCGTGAACTTCAAGCATTCCATGATATCTGTGATCACTATCAGATCACGGAACGTCTCGTCGTTGATATCTCGCACCTTGCTGCGATTGGTGGAAGCAGTCTCACTGATTCGTCGATCTCTGTGACGCAGGCCAGGCTTGATGTTGACGAGATTCCGACGTCGTATGTGCCGTTTCGTAATGCGAATATCCTTGCGATTGCTGCCAGTTGGTCAGAAGTTGTTGGAGCTACATCAATCTACATTGGCGCAGTGGAGGAAGACGGCAGTGGGTATCCCGACTGTCGCGCAGCCTTTTTTGCTGCGTTCGAGGAAGTGATTGCCCTTGGCACCAAGCCGGGTCCGCGGGTGCGGATTGTAACGCCCCTTATCAGGATGACGAAGCATCGGATCGTGGAGGAGGGGATACGACTGCGTGCCCCGTTGCACCTCACATGGTCGTGCTACCAAGGCCAGAGCCAGGCCTGCGGCACGTGCGACTCCTGCGCGCTGCGGCTACGCGGGTTCGCCCAGGCGGGTGTCGACGACCCAATCCCGTATGCAGTGCGCCCCACATATACGTAGGTGTGGAAAAAATCCCTATCTTTGCGATTCTTTAACAACGCCGTCGTCCGGAGTTACCCCGGCGATGGAGATTTCACTCTCAATGTTGCCCCGATTCGTCGGGAGCGAGG
>JAURNF010000016.1 GCA_030830285.1 Candidatus Kapaibacterium sp. | reverse complement strand
TCATCGAAGATGATGTGATGGTTGGTGGTAATTGCGGCGTCTACGAAGGCGTCGTTGTCCGCTCTCGTGCGGTGCTTGGAAGTGGCGTTGTACTCAACGCATCAACGCCGGTGTATGATCTTGTGCACGAGCGGATCCTCCGCAGTGCGGCAAATCAACCGCTTGAGATTCCAGAAGGTGCAGTCGTGATTGCAGGAAGTAGAGCGGTATTGACACCGTTCGGTTCGCAGCACGGATTGAGCATGAGCACGCCGCTCATCGTCAAGTACCGCGACGAAAAGACTGATGCTCGCACTGCACTCGAAGCAGCGCTGCGTTAGGACATTGTTGGATCGCCCTTGTCACGGTTGAGGCGAACAGCTTGGCGTACCATTGCTTCGAAGACATCACGCTTGACGTCGTTGACGTGGCGGATCGTGATGTGGCGCATCATCGTAAGATCGCCCAAGAGCAATCCATCGGGATCGTCGAGGTCGATGCCACGCCAGAAACCAAAGTTGACGTGATCGCTAAACGCCTTGATGTAACAGACAGGTCCGTTCGACGAGAACACTGGTTGTGACCAGAGAATCGACTCATCGATATCGCCAGCCCCTTGACGGATGATTGCGCGAAGCGTCGTGAGAACTTCGCGTTGCCAACCCTTGAAGTGTCCGATGTAGGCGTCAACATTAATCGCATTGATTGGTGCCAGCACTGGTGCCGGCTCGTCCTTCACCTTTGGCGTGTCGTCGTAATCGCCGCGTGTTGCGCGACGCTGCAATACCGATCCACGCGGCGCACGTTCTTTCTTTTCGCCACCCTTGTCATCGCGGCGACGCTCATTGCGCTGCTGCTGTTGACGCGGTTGTTGCTGTTGCTGCTTTTGTTGTCCAGCGGGAGCGGCCTCTGCTGTGTCGCCTGCATCGTCGCCTTCTTCGCCATCAGCAGCGGCCTCACCAGCGGCTTCACCAGCGTTCTGACCTGACTTCTTCTTGCGACGACGCTTGCGCTTCGAGCGCTCTTGTTCCGATCCACCTTCGGCACCTGACTCGGGGCCGGATGTTGTCGGACGATCGTCGTCGTGGCCACCCGCGTCGGCATGCTCGGACGCATGCTCTGATGCACCCTCCGCGCCCGATGCTTCCTGTCCTGGACGTGGCTGGCCATCGCCGCCACGGCGACCGCGACCTCTGCGACGACGCCCGCGGCGTCCTTCACCGGTGCCTTGCGAGCCCCCTTCAGAGGATTCGTGTGATGATTGTGCTGCTGGTTGTTGTTCGTCTGCTTGCATCATGTGCGTATGGGTCGGATCGACGTTGTAAGCTGCAAATATACGGAATGCTAAGGCGGCTTCGTGTCTAAGTTTGTACCATGAACCTACATACGTATCTCGTTGCTGTGATTGCGGTTGCATGCATGAGTGCGCTGCCGAGTGCGGCGCAATTCTCCGCTGGATGCACCGTATATGCGCAGTCGCTTTCGTTATCGGGCGACTATCCGGACGGACAAGCCATACGTGCGCAGATTGGGTATGGTGTTGGAGCAGCAGTCGCGTATCAACTGCTCAACGACGTGGAAGTGACGTTTGAGCCGTCGCTCGATCTTCGCCATGGACGTAGCACAGAGACGATCAGCACGTCTGCATCGCACTCCTATGATTCCACGGTGGCGACGATCCGTGTGAGGTCGATGTCGATCCCCCTGGGAGTGCGCATTTGGTCGCAAGCACATACGTGGGTGTTCACCAGTGGCATTGCGGCGCGCATAGCATCGAGCGGAATGCGTACAGACGGCGACGGTACGGAGTGGTCCTTCACCGACGCATTGTCGCAGCTCGAGGTCGGTGTCTACCTTGGTGTTGGGTACAGTATTACGATTGGAAACGTCCGTGTGCTCCCTGAACTCCGCTACGAACAAGGGATCTCGAACGTGTTACGCGGTGCACCGGTGGTTGGACTACCGCCAGCGCCGATTCTTCGCACGAATGGATTCTCGCTCCGTGTTGCGTGTCAGTATGAACTAGGAGGTGGACAATGACAATGCTCCGTGGAGTACTCGTTGTATGTGTGATGTGGTGCACGGCAGCATCTGCTCGAGCGCTACCAAGTAACGCATCAGATGCGTCGCAGGGCACGGTTGTTGGTCCAGTTCTCGGCGGACACCTGTTTCAACCACTCGTCGGACATCCCATGGCGTTCGTAATGAGCTCTACGAGATTGACGCTTGGTGGTGGTATCACAAGCAATCTCCAACTACCGATCGTACGGATAGGCGAGCGCATCGTCCTTGCTCCAGAGGGAAGTCTGGCCTTCATCGCGACAGGGGCTGAGCATGAGCAACGCATCAAGGACTGGTTGTCGGTGTACGTCGGTGTAGACGTTGTTGGACGTCTCGGAACTGATGTCAAAGCACTGTTGAGTCAGGGCGTAAATGCAGTTACGTCGTTTGACCTTGGATGGAAAGTGCGTGCATATCAATCTGAGCGCATGCTGCTGACCATGTCACTCGATCTCGTCAACGGTAGCGTGACAACTGTCGACGTCGATCGCTGGGTGCGAGGCATTGTAGACAGTGGTGGAGTTACGTCAACAAATCCGCTGGTTGATACCAAGCCGACGATTACGGCGGGTGTGAGCGCACATTGTGCCTACGCGGTGAGTCCGGCTATCGGACTCATGGCAACTGTATCGGGAGTGTATGGGGAATCGGCTGTGCGTGGAGGCGACTCCAAGATCTTCTTCAACGCAGGCGGCAATATCAACGTCGACATGCGACCGCTCGTCGGTATTCCTGTGGCAACCACCGTCGGAATCGTCTACCGTCAGAACCCATCTGTTGATGATGCGTCAACGCGTTCGGATGCAATGGTCGCATCAATGCGAATCGGCACAACGGTATCTCAGCACTTTGCTCTTGGTGTGCAAGTGAACGCACAGAACGGTGAAATAGGAAACGGCACCCACGTTCTTGCGATCGGGGGTGCCGTTGATATGCGATTCTACTACTGAGCAGCGTTACTTACTTGTCCTTGTCTGCTGCGACAGAAGCTTGGTTGTAAGGTGTGACCAATTTTTTGATCGAACCGGCGGCCTTGCGAGCTTGCGCTGCACCCTTCTTTGTTGTTGCGTTGTGTCCCTCTTGGAACTGGGCAAACAGGGCAACGATTTGCTCGTAGAGCTCTTGCTTTGACATTGCGGATTCCTCAGTGAAATGAACAGAAAGCGTGTGACCCCCACAGGGCACGTGTTCCATTATACACACGAAATTCGAAATTGGCGCACTTGACTTTTATTCAAATGGATGATCGCGAACTGCTGGGATGCGCATCTTGATCAACTTTTCGATGTCGCGCAGCTGTGAACGATCCTCTGGTGTAGCAAGTGTGAGAGCCACTCCAACGTTGCCAGCACGGCCTGTACGACCGATGCGGTGGACATACGTTTCTGGAGATTCTGGCACATCGTAGTTCACGACGTATGGCAGCGAGCTGATATCGATACCACGAGCAGCAATGTCAGTTGCAACGAGTACGCGCATGCGACCATTCTTGAAATCTTGCAGTGCGCGCTGACGTGCAGTCTGCGACTTATCTCCGTGAATCGATGCTACGCGCATACCGACCTTTTCGAGATCACGTACAACGCGATCGGCACCACGCTTTGTGCGTGTGAAGACCAGAACCGATCCCTCGAGATCTTCCTTGAGCAAGTGCGCCAAGAGGGCACGCTTGTGATCACGCTCGACGAAGTACAAGCGTTGGTCGACCTTTTCAGTGGTTGGCTTTTCCGGCGTAACCGAGACGTTTACTGGATCGGTAAGGATTGTGTTCGCAAGCGAGCGAATCTCATTTGGAAGCGTTGCAGAGAAGAACAACGTTTGACGCTGTTCTGGAACGAGCTTGATGATTTGCTTGATCGACGGCATGAATCCCATGTCGAGCATGCGATCGGCTTCGTCGAGCACAAGCGTGTGAACCCTATCAAGGCGAAGCGCACGATGTTCGATCACATCGAGCAAGCGACCAGGTGTTGCGATGACGATGTCGACACCACGGCGGATCTGATCGATCTGCGGACGGATGCTAACACCACCAAGGAGAACTACTGTACGGATACGCATGCCCTTGGCATACGTCATGATGTTCTCGTTGATCTGAATTGCAAGTTCTCGCGTTGGTGCAAGAACGAGCACACGTGGACCGTACTTGACTGGTCCTTCGTTGAACAAGCGGTGGAGAATTGGCAAGCCGAAAGCGGCTGTCTTACCGGTACCTGTTTGGGCAATGCCAAACACGTCACGACCCGTCATGACAACGGGAATAGCTTGCTGTTGAATTGGTGTTGGGGTAACATACCCCGCGTTACGTACGGCCTTTTCGAGTGGCGCGCACAATTGCAGATCGGTAAAGGTCATTGACCTTTCCTCCTAGGAAATGGGAACTATGTCGGTCGAGATCTCTCGCGCAGATTGAGTATCTGCTATGTGCGACCGAATTCACCAAGACACAGGGGAGGACGGAGCAGAGAGAAACGTAACCGTGATGCTTACGGCATCGTAGACGAACAAATATATCAAGAATTGTGCCAGTGATCTACATCACACACGATAATGCAGGTATGTGTGAGCTTTGTAACGATGTTAGTACTGAACAACATATCTCAAGGATACGGCAATGACGACGCACCACAGCAGTGTTGATTGGAAGCATGAGCTCACTTTTGATGCGCATCAGAATAATCAAACATTCACATTGGTATCGTCAACCAATGATGCAGCAGAGCCGGGGATTAGTCCGAAGAATATGCTACTGACGGCACTGGCTGGATGTACAGCAATGGACGTTGCATCGCTGTTGCCGAAAATGCGCGTACCATTTACAACGTTGCGCGTGCGTGTTGATGGTGAGTTAACGGACGAACACCCGAGAGTCTACAAGGACATCCACATGATCTACGAGGTTGGCACATCCGAAGAGTATCGTCCGCAGGTCGAGCGTGCAATCGCGAAATCTACCGAGACGTATTGTGGAGTACATGCGATGTTGAGCAAGGGCTCAACGATCACGCACGACCTCAACTTCGTCGCCTGACGTGCGACGACCGAGCACGGCTTGAAGCATCATGTCGAGTTCTTCGAACGGCGTATACCCATGTGCGAGCACATGGACGTTGTCGTTATACTCCAGGAGAAGTGTCGGGAAGCCCTCGATCCCAAGCGACTGCACGTAGGAGAACTCATCTTCAAGCGCTGCTGCAATCTGGTCGGACGTCATGACTGCGATGAATGATTCGGGTTCGATATCAAACGCAATCGCCATACGACGATACGTGTCGCTCTCGTTGAGGTCGAGTCCATCTCGATACAATGCTTGATGCAACCAGTGTGCAGCGGCGAGTGCAGCGTCCGGATGCATCGCTCGATAGGCGAGTAAGGCCAGACCCGGCATGCGCGAGTCGAGCACCATCGATCCATCGGGAAGCACCTGCGTGAGAAATCTCTCACCAAAGGTCACAGCACAGCGTTCTTCAATCGTACGATATGACGATGCGATGAGCTCTGCCTTTATCGATAGTGGCTGCACCCGATCGCCAGTGAGCATACCGCCGGCGTAGACGTGCAGATCGAGAGACGCACACCACTCCTCATACAGGCGTGTAAGCGTTGGCTCGAAGCCAAAGCACCACCCGCAGAGCGTGTCTTGGAAGTAATGAAGTGCCGGACGTTCGTCGATCATGCCAAGCGCTTGCTCAGCTCTTGATCGAGCGCATCGAGAAATTCTTCTGTGTAGAGATAGTGCTCGCCGTGGTTGACCTTATTGCCGTGGATGCAGACTGCAAGGTCCTTCGTCATGCGACCACTTTCGACAACTTCAACGCAGACATGTTCGAGTGTCTGACAGAAGTTCACCAGAGCATCGTTGCCATCAAGACGTCCACGGAACTCCAATCCACGTGTCCATGCGAAGATCGACGCGATTGGATTTGTCGATGTTGGCTTACCCTTTTGATGATCGCGGTAGTGGCGAGTAACTGTACCGTGCGCTGCTTCCGCCTCCATCGTCTTACCGTCTGGCGTTACGAGCGTCGACGTCATCATGCCCAGCGAGCCGAAGCCTTGTGCGACAGTATCGCTTTGCACGTCACCATCATAGTTCTTGCATGCCCACACAAAGTTGCCGTTCCACTTCAGCGCAGCAGCAACCATATCGTCGATGAGTCGGTGTTCATATGTGATGCCTGCTTCGGCAAACTTGGTTGCGAACTCCGCATCAAATACTTCTTGGAAGATGTCCTTGAATCGACCGTCGTACTTCTTAAGGATCGTATTCTTTGTTGAGAGGTAGAGTGGCCAACGCTTCATGATTGCTTGGTTCATGCAGGCGCGGGCAAATCCACGGATTGAGTCATCTGTGTTGTACATCGCAAGTGCTACGCCGTCACCCTTGAAGTTGTATACTTCGAATGACTGCGGCTCTGATCCATCTTCTGGTGTAAACGTGATCGTGAGCTTACCCTTGCCCTTCGTCACGAAATCTGTGGCACGGTATTGATCGCCAAACGCATGACGACCAATGCAAATCGGTGCTGTCCAGTTCGGCACAAGACGTGGCACATTCGAGCACACGATTGGCTCACGGAATACCGTTCCGTCGAGGATGTTGCGGATTGTGCCATTCGGCGACTTCCACATGCTCTTTAGTCCAAACTCAGCAACACGTGCCTCATCTGGCGTAATCGTAGCACACTTGATACCTACGTTGTACTTCTTGATGGCTTCCGCAGCATCAATCGTCACCTGGTCATTCGTCGCATCACGGTGCTCAATCCCAAGATCGAAATACTTGATATCGAGTTCGAGATAGGGAAGGATCAACTTGTCCTTGATGAACTTCCAGATGATGCGTGTCATTTCGTCGCCATCGAGTTCGACGACCGGGTTTGCGACCTTGATCTTTGCCATTGGGCGTGTGCTATGAAGTGCGAAAAGTGAAAATGCGCCGCAAGTTACGGTAACAGCGAACAAAATGTTCACCGATTACAGCAGAGTCTGGCGATGATTACGCCGACGTAATGCGCGCTGCCGCGTCAAGGGCTGAGATAATCGCACCCTCTACACGAGCACCACCAAACGCATCGCCGATGAGTAGGAGTTGCGGACGCATAACGGCTTCGAACACGGTACTTGCTGCCTGATCAATGGGGCGACTGAACTTCCAACCATGGACCTCGACGTCGATCACGCCCGGGAGTGCGTCGCCAAAGACGCATCGTGCCAGGTGTTGAGCGGTGGTGTGACGATCCTCATCCCACATGCGTTCGGAAACGTCCGGCGTTGCATGAATTGTGTACGACGGCGTTGCGGAGATACCCTTATCAAGATTGTCGCCGATGTATGCTACGTCAGGATGGACGATGCTACGCACGTCAACAGGAGCAGACGTTGTGACGAGGGCGGCGATGCAACGCTCGTAGCGAAGCGACGTGAGCTCGTGACGTATCTCGTTGCCAAGATCGACAGCGCCATTGGCGAGGAGGTTCAATGTTTGCGGGACAGGCGCTGTGGACACGACCACGCGCGCTGTGTACGTGTCGCCGTTCACGCACGTAGCCGTCCAATGCGTGCCATCGTGTGAGAGTGAGGTCACCTCTGTGCTCGTACGAACATCGCACCCCTTGGCAATAGCACCTACGATTTGCGATAGCCCCTGCGTGCCACAGTAACGCGGAAGACCATCAGCACTTCCCCGGAACCACTCTTGTACCACGCCGAGAGACAACAGATTATTGAAAATCACTTGCACACGGGGATCACGCACGGTGATGAACTGTGCGCCATGATCGAACGCCACATCGCCTCGCCGCCGCGTCGACATGCGGCCACCCACGCCGCGCCCCTTATCGAGAACGATGCATGAAAGATTTGTCGACTGAAGCTTGCGAGCTAGCGTCGCGCCTGCGATGCCGGCTCCAATGATGAGAACGTCTGTATGCACGCGTTGAGCTTGTATGTTGCGCCGCGAAGTTATGACCATCTTTTCAATACCCATCGAGGTTCCTATGTCAACGCGTTTTGTACGCATCATCGCAAGTGTGCTGCTTGTATCATTTGTCATGATTGGCTGCTCAAGCACAACACTCATCACATCGGACCCACCAGGTGCGAAGCTGTCGATCAACGGCGTTTCTGTTGGTAAGACGCCATACACGCACTCAGATACCCGCATCGTTGGTTC
>JAURNF010000015.1 GCA_030830285.1 Candidatus Kapaibacterium sp. | reverse complement strand
ATCGTGATGATCGGTCTGATGGGCAAGGTGTTTGGTCCGCTCGGCTACATCTACAACATCGTCATGGGCACGGCACCCGCATCGTTTGGTTATACACTCATCCCGAACGACCTGATTTGGTGGATTCCGTTTGTGATGATGCTCAACCACGCAGGCAAGGCCGGCTTCCCGTTGCGATGATCAACATCCCACGTCACACCATCGCATCGCGCGCTGCATGGACAACGCTGCTTGTGAGTGCTGCAATAGCGCACATCGTGATGCCCGAGTGGTTCGTCGCATACTATCCGTCATACCTCCCGTATCCGCACCAAGCCGTTGCACTCTCTGCGATTGTCGAGCTCGCGCTCGCTGCATTGCTATGGGTGCAACGCACACGCACCATCGCATGGTCATGCATCGCACTCCTCATGGTGGCATACATCCCCGTGCATGTGTATGTGATCACGCATCATGCAATGATCACACACCCCGCAATCACCATCCCACTCTGGCTCGCATGGCTACGCCTACCGATGCAGGGCGTGCTGGTGTGGTTGGCGTGGAGGGAGCGGTAGGGAGGTACGGAAACTCCTCCAGCATCTCACCGGAGTAGTAGAACTCGTATGCGATTGACCCAAACGAATACGGGACATCGCTGATGGTGAAGGCGGCGCCGCCAACTTCGGGGTTTGCCTTTGGCTGTGACTTCGCAAAGCCGAGATTGAAGATGGTTGCGAGAATCTCCGGTCGGTCGGCAATCGGATAGCCGCTGCGATCCCATTGCGCGATGATCTGCTTGACGAACAACGCTGCGTAGAGATACGAGTAGTAGTGGTTGTTGGGCTGGGTCAGACGCTGTACGCGGACGCTGAGCGTGTCGTTGTATGAGTTCGCGTAGCTCGCTGTCGTGTCATAGTCAAGCAGATGCTCGTATGAAGCACCGAGGTAGCACAACGATGTGCTATCGCGCAGGTGTTCTTCAATCATGCGAGCCGTGGATTCCTTGATACCAGTCACCCCGTACGAGAAGGCTGTCGAAAACGAGAGCGACTTCAGTGGTGCAACCAGACCCTTATACATCTCACGTCGTGTGTTGATCTTACGCACCTGCTCGCCTACAAGGCACGTGACGATGAGTCGCGCTTCGACGCCAGATGCACGCGATGCTGAATCAATCCAACGCTTGTGCTTGCGGATGCCTTCCTTGAGGTAGCCCCATTCGTCGATGTTCATCCACACGAATACACTGGTGCGCGAGGTGTTGGTTGTGATACCTGCGCGCGCAGCTGCACGCTCACTGGCACGTGTGGCATACTCGGGAACTAACTGCATGTAGCGATCAACAGCATCGAGCATGCGCAATGCGATGCGCTCATCGCCGGATTGCAAGTACGCACGCATGATGTGCTCTGCGTTAACCGGACGGTACATCGAGAGCAACATGATGCGGTCGAGCACTTCATAGCGATGCTTGCGCACCGATGCGCTATCGGTTGCATAGGCACTGCCGTACTTCGTGTGCAAGTTTTCATAGTATGCACTGTTGGCATCAATCACGCCCGACTCCGTCGTCCACCCCTGCGTGAGCATCACGTGCGCTGCAGCAAGGAATGCTCCATATGCAGCGAATCCCAGAACGATCGTCGTGATGATCACTCGCAGAATCTTGCGAAGTGGGCTCGAAGTAGAAGTATCAGGTTGCACGGGTTCCGTCGTCAATCAGTCAGCTACTATGTACGTGTTGCTGTGGTGAGGCGCGCAATATAGGGGGCGCCGATGTACCACTCTACTTGGGCATGAACTTCACCGCAACGCCAACAAACTGCGTAGCGCGCGGACGTGTAATCGTGATCTCATCGAAGAAGCGCTCGGCAGTCACTGCGAGATGGATCGTTGCCGCACGTCCCGTCAGCACAAGCGCAAGGTCGGCACGCGCATCGAATGGGAGCGTGGTGCGACGTGTGCGATACGATGTAAACCAGGGCATCGAGCCGAACGCATCGAGTTGCAGGGCGAGCAGCGAACTCAACCGATATGTTGCCGCTGCTCGCAGCCAGGCAGCCCCTTGCATGCCAGACCATGAGCCGCCGGATGATGTAGGTGTGCGTGTGTCGGAAGCGTTGATGAAATACTCAACACCTCCTGATGCACGCAGCGTACCGACAACTGTGGTGATGGGAGCGATGGATGCTGCGAGGGCTGGACCCGTGAGGATGACGGTGCGTTGTTCGGCATCGAGCGGGTTGACGGGGTTGAACTCATCAGCACCACCAAGGTTATCGATGTCGTGCTTGCATCGATGCACAAATCCTGCGCGTAGCGACACAGCGGGGAGTCCGATCTGGAGCCAGAGGTATTCTTCCCATCGCATTGCGCGCGGGTTGAACGTGATGTCGTTGTAGGGGTTTGCTGTAAGCTCTTGATGTGCTTCGATCGTTGTGGTGATCTGTACTGCATCTGTGCTATCAGTAAACCGGAACGGTTCTGCCTGCACGTGCATGCGGAACTGCCATGCCTGTTCGCCACCATACGAACCCATTGTCCGCTGAATCTCTGCTCCACCACGGAGCGAGGGCATCACGCCTTGCGTAGTGTGCATGCGCGTCACATCCGACTCCCATGTACGGGACGGACGGAGCTGCGCGTGCACCGCGGTAGCGAGGAGGAGTACGAGGAGGAGCAGGAGGAGCCGCATGCCTCGCAATCTACATGTATGCCGGGTAAGTATATAATCCCCGGCATACGATCAGCTCGGCATGTTCATCGTACTTCGATCTCA
This sequence comes from Candidatus Kapaibacterium sp., assembly GCA_030830285.1. Lineage (GTDB taxonomy): Bacteria > Bacteroidota > Ignavibacteria > Kapaibacteriales > Kapaibacteriaceae > UBA10438. The sequence continues at coordinate 2,416 of JAURNF010000015.1, read as the reverse complement.
TCGCAAAAGATAAACGCATCCTCGCCAGCACCGGGGTGCCACGCTGGGAGCTTGCCGTAGGTGGTGGCGATCACACGCACGAAGCGCGTGCGCACGGGCGCAAAGGTTGCCGACATGGTCATGGTCTGCGTTTGCATGTCAGTAACGGGTATGCTATTCGATGCCGTGGCTACCTTGTTCCATGTATGACCGTCCTGCGAGGTCATAATGGTGATGCGTCGCGGATACACAATCCATGGTCGTACGTCCTGTAAGAAGCCGGCGGCGACGCTGCTAATGGTGCGCACTGAATCCATGTGGATCTCGACGTCCATGTCCGATCCCTGTATGCCATGCCAGTCGCCTTTGCGCCACATCACGGATCCACGTACGCCGTCGATCATCGAGATGGGTCCTTCTGCGAGGTATTGCGGATTAGGGACGCTGTTGAGTTTGACTTCCCACCACGATGGGATGCGGAAGTACTCCGCAGTGGTTACGCCACTGGAATCAGCGCCGTTGTATGCACGCGCGTGAATGCGCGATGTTGATGCGATGGTAATCGGACCTGTGCACTGCAGTGGCAGCACAAGCGAATCACCGTTGATGCTGTATCGCACGTTCTCACCAACGATGCTCACCTGTGTGCTGTCAGTAAAGAGCTTGTTTGTTGCGCGAATGCGTGGAGCATGCACAAACGATGGTGCATCGAGTGCGCCACGGTGCTCAATGGTTGTACCACGCTGCTGGTATGGTTGATCACACATGACGAAGCGTACTTCACGTGCACGTACGAGATCGTGATGCGCGATGAGGTTGGTGTGTTGCACAACGCCATCAATCAATACGTCGCGGACGTAGATCGACGTTGGTGTGTCGCGCTGCGCGATGATGTTGACGGAGCGCGTGCCGATTGCAACGCGTGCGGTGTCGAACAAGGGTGAACCGATAGCGTAGTACGGACTCCCTGGTGTGACGGGGTAGAGTCCGAGCGCGCTCCATACATACCATGCCGACATCTGACCGCAGTCTTCGTTACCAGGCAATCCCCGGGGTCCGATTGCATACAGACTGTCCATAATCTGCCGCACCAGCCGCTGCGTCTTCCACGGCTTGCCGATGTAGTTGTAGAGATACGCCATGTGGTGACTCGGCTCATTGCCATGTGCGTACTGTCCGATCAATCCCGTGATGTCTGCCTGCGTACGACCCGTCGTCGACGTGGGTGCAGTAAACAAGGCGTCGAGCTTGCGCTCCGTCGCATCCGGACCTCCCATCATGGTGGTCATGCCCGGGATGTCGTGCGGCACAAAGAACGAATACTGCCAACTGTTTGCCTCGGTATAGTGGTTGTTCACTTCGCGTGGATCAAACCGCGCAAGCCAATCACCATTACGTCGTGGACGCATGAAGCCGGACTCAGGATCGTAGATGTTGCGATACGATGCAGCGCGTCGCGCATAGGTCTGCATTACATCGGTGCGACCAAGCATGCGCGCTACCTCGGAGATGCACCAATCATCAAACGCATACTCAAGGGTCTTCGATACCGACTCGTGTTCGTCATCAACGCCGATGTATCCGCGCGCCATGTACGCAGGTAGTCCGAGATGATTCCACGTTGCACTCGCCATCATCGCGTTGAGTGCAAGTGTTGTATCGAAGTCGGTGATGCCCTTTACGAGTGCATCAGTGATCACAGGGATGCTGTGATAGCCAATCATGCAATCGGTTTCGTTCGCGCTCAACTCCCACACTGGGAGACGTCCGCCCTGCTGATACTGCGTAAGAAACGTTCGCACATAGTCGCGCGTGCGCACGCTGTCGATCAGCGTGTAGAGCGGATGTGCTGCGCGGAAGGTATCCCACAGACTAAACACGGTGTACTGCGTGTGGTCAACCGACGTGTGGATCTTGTCATCGCGACCACGGTAGCGTCCATCCACATCCGACATCACATTGGGCACCACCATCGTGTGGTACAGTGCCGTGTAGAAGTTCCGCAGTTGTGCGTCGGTGCCACCTTGCACGACGATGCGGCCAAGCTCGTTGTTCCATGCGCGTGTTGCTTCACGTCGCACGCGCTCGAAGTCCCAATGCGGTAACTCTTCAACAAGGTTGCGGTAAGCCCCCTGAACATCAACGGATGAAATGCCAACCTTCACAAGCAATGGTGATGATGTCGCGCGAAACGTCAACAGTGCAGCTATGTCATTACGTGTGAGTGTAGATCCAGGCTTCAACCGTGGGCGACCCGGTACGGTGCATGCGGTAAGGGGCTCGGAAAACTCCATCACGAAGTACACGTGTTGATCACGTGCCCATGCTTCGCTGCGACGATAGCCCTCGATGCGTGTCGGACTCACCACGCGAAGCTCTGCTGCGAGTGTCTTATCGCGATGTCGCAAGTCGAGCACAACAGTGCGCGTGCGAGCGT
>JAURNF010000122.1 GCA_030830285.1 Candidatus Kapaibacterium sp. | reverse complement strand
TTGGCTTCGGTGGTGCAGAAATCAAGAGTTTCGGCACAACTGGTGAGTACCTGATTCGTATCAACGAAACAGGGCGCGCTTCGGAGATTTCAGCGGATATCGTTGCCGGACTTCAGAAGGCATTCTCGAATGACACGGTGACGCTCCTTGGTGCTGACAACGTCGACCCTAAGGTTTCGAGCGAGCTTGCATTTGATTCAGCGCTTTCGCTCTTCCTCGCAACGATCATCATCCTGCTCTATGTAGCATTCCGATTCCAGTTCGCATACGGTCTCTCAGCTATCGTGGCGCTTGCGCACGACGTTGTGTTGGCGTTCGTTGTGTCGGTGCTCTTCAACAAGACTGGACTGTTGAATCTCGAATTGTCGATCAACTCGCTTGCAGCATATCTGACGATCCTTGGTTACTCCATCAACGACAAGGTTGTGGTGTTCGACCGTATTCGTGAGAACCGCGAGAAGCACAAGGGTATGTCGCTTGTTGATCTCGTGAATCTTTCGCTGAACGAAACACTCAGCCGTACGCTCATCACTGGTGTGTCGGTTCTTGCCGCTCTCCTCGTAATGGTGTTCCTTGGCGGTGATGTTCTCGAAGGCTTTGCATTCACGATGTTCATCGGTATCGTGATCGGTACCTTCTCATCGATCTACATCGCATCGGCATTCTTGATTTGGTATTCAGATCGCGTGCAGCATAAGAATGTTGGCGAACTGCATACAAAGAAGGCTTAACCCCTGTGGGCACGTTCTCCATACGTCATGGTGAACCGGGATCAACAGTGATCACGTTCGCCGAAGAAGTACTCGGAGGTTCGGAAGCCCTCGAACTCAGCTTACTCGTCCGCGAGGCATGCGCTGAACCTTCGGCGCGTGTTGTGCTCGACCTATCGCGCGTTGTCCGTATGAACTCGAGTGGACTGGGCATGCTGGTCGGTGCACTTGCTACTGTGCGAAAGCACAACGCACGTCTGCTCCTTGCCGCTGTGCCAGACCACGTCACGTCACTGCTTACTATGACGCAATTGATCTCTGTCTTTGACCTACAACCAACTGTTGATGAGGCGCTGCAAGCTTCATGAGCGTTCGCATTATCGTTGGTACCCAATGGGGCGATGAAGGTAAAGGCAAAATTGTCGACATGCTCTCCGAGCAGGCCGACATTGTGGCTCGGTATCAAGGTGGTGCCAACGCCGGACATACGATCGTGTTCAACGACACGAAGTATGTGCTGCACCTCATCCCTTCGGGCATTCTCCATCCAGGCACGCACTGCGTGATTGGTAATGGAGTTGTTATCGACCCAGTAGCGCTGATGGAAGAGATTGCCATGCTTGAGCGCATGGGAATCTCCATCGACGGACGCCTGCACATTTCGCACAAAGCGCATCTCATCATGCCGTATCACAAGATGATGGATGCTGCGCGCGAACGCCAAGCCGGTTCAATCGGAACCACAGGTCGTGGTATCGGACCCGCCTACAACGACAAGGCACTCCGCAGCGGTATTCGCATCGTTGATCTCCTCGATCGCGAAGTTCTCGGTGAGAAGATCCGCACCAATCTTGCTGAAAAGAATCAGATTCTCCAGGCACTCTACGACGTTGCTCCGCTTGACGTGGACGCAATGATCGAAGAGTACGTTGCGTTCGATTCACAAATCGATCCATACATCACCGACACAACGGCGCTGCTCAACAATGCACTGAAGCAAGGTAAGCGCGTGTTGGCCGAGGGTGCGCAGGGCGCACTGTTGGATCTCGACCACGGTACGTATCCGTTTGTGACGAGCTCGAACCCAACGTCTGGTGGCGCATGCACCGGACTTGGTATCCCACCGACATCGATCTCTTCGGTCATGGGCGTGGTCAAGGCCTACAGCACGCGCGTCGGAAATGGTCCGTTCCCAACAGAACTCAATGATGCTACCGGCGAACTTCTCCGTTCGGAAGGACATGAGTTTGGCGCAACGACAGGACGTTCACGTCGCTGCGGCTGGTTGGATATTCCTGCGCTCAAGTACTCGATCATGATCAACGGCATTTCCGAAATCGCGCTCACGAAGCTCGATGTTCTCGGAGTGTTTAGCGAGATCAAGATTTGCACTGGCTATTCGATTGACGGAGCTCCAGTAAAGAACTTCCCCGCCGATGTGAAGACGCTCGACCGCATTACGTGCGAGTACATCACGCTCGAGGGATGGAATTGTGCTCTCGATGGCATCGCCTCGTTTGATGCCCTCCCAGCAGCTGCACAACGCTACGTCGAGACGGTTGAACGTCTGCTCGAAACCCCGATTACGTGGGTTTCTACGAGTCCAGCCCGCGAAGACACATTCCTCCGCTAATCGCGGAACTATTCACCGCTAGGTTTCTGCGTGGGTGTTTCACCCCAATGCCATAGTTTTAGGCCTATGGTATGAAATCCCGCGTCACCATGCTGCTCCTCGGAATCGTGCTGCTTCTTAGCGCGCTACCGATCCGTGCACAGCGATGGGAAAAGGTTGCGCTACCTGCTCCATATAGCAGCGGGTATTACCTGGACATCTTCTTCCTCCCGAATGATCCAAGCCGCGGTTGGGCGGTTGATCAGAATGCAGGATATGTGATCCGCACAGTCGATGGAGGCAACACGTGGGCCGGCGTCAAGATTGATCCATCAAAAAATAACTGCCATCTTGAATACGTGCAGTTCCTCGATGCAAACATTGGTTACGCATCAGGTCCGTGCGGCGTATATAAGTCAACAGATGGTGGCGTAACGTGGAGCTCGATCCATCCTGATCAAACTGTATCACTTTGGGGTGGGTGGTTCCGCAATGCGAACGAAGGATGGTTCGCTGGTGGCGGTGGATGTGGTAACAACGTTGTGTTCCGCACTGTTGATGGCGGACTTACCTACACGCGATTCACCGACACGACAATCAAGCGCAGTGTCCTGTCAGACCCGTACTGGGATGCTACGATGCCAGCGAACACCGTGTATGCTACTGGTGCTGCAACAGTCTGGAAGTCAGAGGACGATGGCGTCACTTGGCAGGTGCACGCATACACAGGTACCAATGCGCCATGGCATGAAGAGATCGCCATGAAGGGCGCATCGATATGTGTTCCGCTTGGTGGTGCGAAGTGTTCGAACGTACCAGGCGTGACAACCGGCATGCGGTTTAGTCCGGATAACGGAACATCCTGGCGAGAGTTCAACTCAGGGCAGGAGATGTTTGGCACCTTCCTCTTGTCGCCTACGAATGGATGGGCTGCAGGTTGGGCTGGTTCAGTCTATCATACAACGAATGCAGGCATCAACTGGACGCTTCGCACGTGCGGCCTAAATGGCGCAGACCTCGACGACGTGTTCTTTCAGAACGACACAACTGGTTGGGTTGCGGGCGAAGGCATATTCCGCACTGCAAGTCCACTTCGCACAGCGAGCGATTCACTTCTCGTGTTCAAGGGTGTATGTCCCGATTCAGCGAAGCGCGACACCGTTCGCGTGACAAATGTGAATTGGTTCTCATCGCTATGGACAGCTACAATCACTGGTGCAGACGCTGTGCACTTCCGCATCTTGAATACACTGCCAGCCTCTATCGCTTCATGCGGAACTGGTGATGTTATCGTCGAGTACAAACCGCTCACACGTGCTGCACACAATGCAACGCTCGTGATCACCGTGCAGCAACCAGAGACAACACTCGTCGTGCCGCTGCAAGGGGACCAGCGTGGTCGCACGGCGTATCCTGTAGATACGCTCATCACGTATCGCGAACGCGTGGGAACACAACTTCAGCGCTCAATGATGTGGCGATCAACATCTGCAACAGACCTCGAGGCGATTGTCCGCATTGTCCGTGTGAGCGGTGACACGAATATTTCCATGACCGCGACATATCCGGCTACTGTAGGTGGTGGTGTTACACTTACCTACATCACTGCAAATCTGCGTGATACGGGTTGGGTGCAGACAACGTTTCGTGTAACGCTTGCACCGTGCGGACGGGATACGCTGATCACTGTGCGAGTTTATGGTGAATCACCAATCTTCAATTCGATCGCCGCTGCAAGTGTTGATGCAGGCTGTGATTCACTTGCCACACTGCGAATCCCGATCTGGAATACTGGAAACATTCCGCTCGTTATCACGCGCATTGATGCAACCACCATGGGTGTGCAGCCATTTCGTGTAAAGGGTTTCGTAAGCGGTCGGTTCGGAGCTCCGTGGAGCATGGCACCTGGAGAGCGCGACACACTCCTCGTCGACTACATTCCGCAGTCGAGCGCTGACAACGTAACGCTAACGATTGAGCATGATGATCGCACGTTAGCCCGGGGCTCAAAAACGCCGTGGGTTGTTGCACTTCGTGGCACATCGCAACGAACACTGATTTCCGTCACGCCACGCGTAATCGATCTCGGTTCAATGTGCGTTGGCACGTTTTACGATCGCAGTATTAGTGTTACCAACACGGGCACGTCGACCGCTGCGATGAGATTCACGACAACATCGCAGCACATCACCGGTCTGCCACAGAGTAATGTGTCACTCATCGGTGGACAGCAACGATCATTCACGTTCACGTACACGGCTCGTACCAAGGGGCCATTCACCGATACGATTGCGATCCGACTCTCGACGTGCGATGCCGTTGAGTATGTCATCGCGAAGGGTCTCGTAGAAGATCTCGCACTTACGATCACACCGTCTTCGGTTCGGGATTCAGCTGATGTGGGTGTTCCGATGCGACATCGATTTGTTGTTCGCTTGGCAGGGGGCGACAGCGCACGCATCGTCGACATTCGGGTTCGTCCGCTGCCTATGGCTATGACGACGAACATCCCGAGTGTGCCATTCACACTGCGTCGCAACGATAGTGTTGTTGTGACGATTGAATGGAGTTCACCAACGCCCGCTGAATACAAAGGCGTCCTCGAAGTTGTTGCCGTAACGTCGTGTAGTACGACTGTCTCGTCAGACGTCTACCTCAGAGCAATGTCGACGAGTGTGAAGTACGGTCCAACGTCTCTTGCATGGCAGCAGCTATGTTCACTGCGAACACAACTCGATAGCTTCTACGTCGATATCGCCGGAGAGCGTCCCATCACGATTCGCTCGCTGACGATTAGTCCAACGACAGCACCATTTCAACTCCTAGACCAATCGACACCGCGGACGCTAGCGCCAAACACGCGCACGTGGTTCAGAGTAGCATATGAGCCAACGATGTACGATAGTCGTACAGCTAGTGTCGTCATTGTGACCGATCAACAGGAGACGCTATCGGTTGGCCTTAGTGGTCGTGCCGACGTTGCATCGCTTGATGTGCAGCCAACATTGATCGATCTTGGTGAGTTGTATGCATGCTCGCTAAACGAGCAGCGTCGAATCGTCGTGCGCAACATCGGCACCATCGCAGCCGACGCTCGAGTGATACTGATCGACGGCAACAACGGGTTGCGTGTGCCATCTTCCTCGGCGTTGCGTATTGTCAATGGTGATAGCGTGGAGATCGTGCTGGATGTGGAGCCAGCGTTGCTGCCAGTTGGTGCGCTTCGGTCGATCGTGCGAATTGTGAGTAGCACATGCCCCGATACGATCGATGTTTCGATCACTGCACAGCGTGTGCAAGATGGAATGCTCCGTGCTACGCCAAATCCAGTTCGCTCGTCAGTCGTTGTCGGCACAAACGCACGTCAACAAGTCGTGCTTACAAACGAGGATCCATCACAACGGCGTGTTGTTTCGGCTACGATTGCAACTCCAGCCAACGGTTGGGCATTGGCGCAGCCATTCGTTGAGCGCACCCTTCCAGCAAGCGGAACCGATACGCTTGATCTCGTATTCACACCTTCGGCAGTAGGCGACAACAACGCAAAGCTCGTGCTCGTGAGTGAGTCTAATTGTAGTGATACTACGACGGTGCAACTTCTTGGTGTTGGACGTGAGCCAGGTCAGCCCGTCACGCACACTCTTAATCTTGACATCGACGACTATGTAGCGCAACCGGGTGCGGCAGTACGCATTCCTGTTACGTGGCAAACATCGATCCGTGATGCTGCAGTGGATAGTGTGAAGATCGATGTGATCTTCTCGCGACTCAATCTTCGCGTAGACAGCATTCTGCCGGGGACGATGCCGGATGTGGATGTAACATCAACGTCGATGCCCGGACGTGTTGAATTCACTGTTCGACGCACTGGTTCAAATGCAGGTCTTCCAGGTGATGTCGCTGTGCTTTACGGTACGGCGTTCTCTGCGATTCCTGATAGCACGCCGTTGTCGTTTGCAACGGTAAGCGTGTGGGCTGGTGACGATGTTATCGTTGGAACGGATGATGGATCGCTTGTCGTTGATGCGTGCGGACCTCGGTTCTTGATCCGAGTAGGTGCGCCAGCGGTTGTGCGAGTTGTGTCACCGACGCCAGCGCAGGATTACATCCGCATTGCAGTGCGCCTTGGAGCAGCAGATGCTGTGTCGATTGAGATCGTCGACCTCGTAGGAAATGTTGTTGGTCGCCAGGATACCGCGCAGCTTCCCGCTGGAGAGTCGACACTCTCCTTGGCATTACCGCCTACACTTGCCTCGGGTACATACATGCTTCGCGTGTCAACGCGCATGTCGGGATCGACGACAACCACGATACCCGTTATTCGGTAACCGAGCCGTAGAGGTTCTTCAGACAGAATCGGACGCCATCTTGCAGAGCCACCTTTGAATCTGCCTGGATGATGACATCAGCCTTCGACAACGGCGTGTAGGATGCGTTTTGCTGCAGCTCGTTGTGCGTAATGCGAAGTCCAGCGCCACCGCGTATGCGCTCGCACAAACCCGTGATCACGCGTGTGACCTCGAAGCCCTTGAGAATTTTCAATTCCGTTGCAGAAGCAGGGTTGTAATTCTCCACCATGTACAGACCAGCCATCGCATAGATGCTATCGCGTGTTTCCATGTCGATCACTGTGAGTGAATCGTGCTGTCGGAGTGCTGCTACGATTGTTGACGCTACATCGTAGGATGCGGCGACCTTTTCGCGAAAGATTGCCCATGGTGCCAGCCCCTTATCACCATCGAGGAATTGTGTTCCTCCAAGTGCGGTGAGTTTCGTCGGGCGAACACGAAATGCGGAATCAGCGGTGGAATAGAGATTGGGCTGCAGAACTGATTCGCAGAGCGCTCGCTGCATTGCTGTTAGGATAGCAGGATCTATCACGCGGCGACCAGTGCCATCCTCAGTTAAAAACGACGTAGCGTATCCTGTACCGTCGGTGCTCACAATCCAGCCTTCACCACCAATGATGGTGATGTGAACGCGGATAAGGTTGACCACGCGTGCCATATCAACGAAGGCGATCAGCTCAGCGCCCAATTCATCAGCCACACGTTGTGCTGTACGAAGTGAGTCGGGAAGTGTCCGAGCCACCGAATCGCGGACTTCGTTAGGGATCAACCTGTACGAACGAGAGAGTTCACAGGCGAGTGCCATTGCAGCCTCTGCCTTGTAGGCAGATAGGAGCGTATCGGTCTTCGGGAACGACACTCCTCCGAGTATGACGCGCTGCTGTGCCGACGCCATATCAGCACCTGCGACCAAGATTAGAGTGGCTGTTAGCATGCCCCAGAGGTTGTGTTTCCAATTGGTAACACCCCGGTAAAACACACCTAATGGGCTGCCGATAGTTTCGAAGACGTTCGTTCTGTTCATGTCGTACAAGTGGTCTGAATTCTCATGAAAATTGTCGTCTACACGCTGCTCATCGCGTTCAGCACGATTGCCCTGATGGCGCAGTCGGGCTCGATCGAGGGCAAAGTTACGGATGCGGAGACAGGGGAAGCTCTCCGCGGTGCCAGTGTTAGTGTTGTTGCCACAAAGAAAGGTTCGTATACCGACTCAAAGGGTACGTTCCGCATCAAGAAGGTAGCACCGGGAACATACGCGATTCGCGTAACCTTCATTGGCTACGATGCAAAGGTCGTCGAAGGAATCGTTGTTGGTGAATCCGAACCAGCAACTGTGAGCGTGCTCCTCGGAGCAACAAAGAAGGTCGGCAAAGAGGTTGTTGTCCAAGCAGATCGTGCAATGGACAATGCAGCTGCGCTCTTGAATCAGCGGAAGAATGCTTCGCAGGTAAGCGATGGTATCGGCAAGGAAGAGATCTCGAAGCTTCCAGACAGTGATGCTGGTCAAGCGATGAAGCGCGTATCAGGCGTGACACTTGTCGAAGGCAAGTATGTGTATGTACGCGGCGTAAGTGATCGCTACAGCAACACAACGCTCAACGGTGCAGCGCTCTCGTCGACAGAGCCAGACAAGAAGGCGTTCGCCTTTGATATGTTTCCAGCTGAGCTCCTCGAGAATGCTAACGTTGCGAAATCGTTTACACCAGATCTTCCGGGCAACTTCTCCGGCGGTCTTGTCCAGCTGAACACCATCGACTTCCCAACAGCGTTTGGTGTAAAGCTGAGCGCCTCACAGGCAATCAATGACTTTGTAACGGGCCACCAGGGTCAGTTCTTGTCATATTCGGGATCATCGCGTGACTGGTTCGCTGGTGGTGCAAGCGATCGAAGCGAACCGACGAACCTTCCTGCTAATCGTCAAGAGTTTCTGGAGCTCAACTCGAAGGCACAGATCGGCGACGCAGCGGCTGTAGCACGTGTTGCGGAAATCGGAAGCGGCTTTCCGAATCGCGATTGGCAGACAGCATATGAAACCGCACCAACGAATGGTGGAATGGGCATCACGCTCACAGCACCCTTTGATATTGGTGAGCAAGATGCGTTCGGACTTGTTGCAAATGTGAACTACGGATCTTCGCATGCGATCAACCGCATGGTGCGAAGCGGCTTGCAGGCCGACCGGACACTCGGATTCGAAAAGACAGGTACAACGGCAACGCGTAGTGCAAGTCTTGGTGGCTTGCTCAACATGGCATACCGCATTGGCGAGAGCAGCACGCTGTCGCTGAAGAACGTCTACAACCGCTCAATGGATGACGAGTCGCTTGAGTTGTATGGTGAAAGCTACACGCAAGCGCAGACGCGCCGCGAGTTCGGCTTCAACTATGTGCAGAAGGAACTCCTCTCATCACAAGCAAGTGGTGAGCACGTGCTTGGCTTTGCCAACAACGCAGTAGTTGATTGGAAGCTCGGTTACTCAGAAACAAATCGCAATGAGCCAGACTATCGTCGTCTCCAGTACTCACGTCAATCGACGGATGAGCCAGGTACGATGACGATCAACTTCTCACCGTCGCCAACGGGTGATGGCACGACTGCTGGTCGTTTCTACTCGGACATGTCTGAGTACTACCGCATCGCGTCGCTTTCGACGATCGTTCCAGTGCAGTCGGCGAAGATCAAGTTTGGCGGCCTGTATGAGTTCCGTAACCGTGATTTCTCTGCTCGGTCATTTACCATCATCCAGTCGCGCAACTATGCAGGCGATGTTGATGACCTCTTCCGTGGCAGTGAGTTTGGCGCTATCAATCCGTCAACAGCGTTTGCTGATTCAAACTTCCGTGCTGATCGCCTGATGATGTCGGAAGAGACCCGCCTCTCGGACAAGTACCTCGCGAACGAGCGTATTGCGGCTGGGTACGCCATGGCGGATATCCCGTTTGACGTTGCAGATATGAAGGTCCGCTTCATCGGCGGTGCTCGCATCGAGAGCAGCATCCAGGAACTCGAATCATTTGATGTTCAGGATCGACCAGTCAACCCAATCGTTGATGTCACTGATGTGCTTCCATCGATTAACCTCGTGGTCAGTCCATCCGAATCAATGAACATTCGCGCGAGTGCAACGCAGACACTTGCACGTCCATCGCTGCGTGAGTTTGCACCATTCTCGTTCTACAACTTCCAGATTCAGGCAGTTACCACAGGTAACCCCAATCTGACACGTGCGTTGGTACAGAATTACGATCTCCGTTGGGAGCTCTTCCCGAATCCGGGTGAGGTTGTTAGCGTGAGTGCGTTTTATAAGACCTTCCAGAATGCGATTGAGGAAACAATTCTTCCATCGACATCTGAGCTGATCTTCAGCTTTCAGAATGCCAACGGTCTAGCGCAGAACTACGGTGTGGAGCTTGAGGTGCGCAAGCAGCTCGGCTTTGTTGCAGACTTCCTGAAGCCGTTTACACTCTCACTCAATGCGGCACTCATCACATCGAGTATCAGCGTGAATCAGGGTGGCGTTGTTGACGAGCGCGCGATGTGGGGTCAGAGCCCGTACACGGTTAACGTGGGCTTGTTCTACACAAACTTCGCGTCTGGCTCAACGATCAACCTTGGTTACAACACCTACGGTGCACGCATCATCAAGGTAGGCCAGCGTGGTGCGTATCAGTTCGCGGACCCGCACGTATATGAAATGCCACGACATGTGCTTGATCTCAGCTTTACGCAGACACTCAGCAGTGCACTCGAATTGAAATTCGCTGTTCGCGACATTCTCAACCAGCCTCTCTATTGGGAGCAGGGTGGCGTCAACATTCAGTCAAACATCCGCGGCCGAACATTCACGTTCGGCGTAGGGTATCGAATTCAGTAAACGACAGTTTTGTCATTTCTCGTAGGGGTTGTCATGAAGACATTGAGTCTTCTCTTCGCAGCGCTCGTTCTTGCGGTTACTGTTGCCACGGCACAGAACCCAGCATCGTGTCGCCTCACATTTCCGAACGGCGGTGAGACCTTCCGTCCAGGATCAACTCAGGAGCTCCGCTGGGACACTGCAGGCACGTTCCGTGCTCGTTGGCGTTTCAAGTATGGCACATCTCCTGCGGGACCTTGGACGACGCTCACAGGACGTGGCAATGTGTTGGACTCGGCAACTTCACGAGGACAGTCAGTACCATCTGCAAGTGGCGGTTGGCGTGTACCTGCTCAGGGTACAACAAGCGGTTACATCCGCATGGAGCTTATTGCAGACTCGAACAACGTGTTCGATATCTCCGACAGTCCATTCACAATCGAATCACCTTCGGTTGTCGTACCCGACTCAGTATTGCGTGGTGAGATCACAGGCCGCGTGATCCTCCGTAATACAAAGATCTACGGTATTGACGGCTACGTGTATGTCAACGATGGTGCCGTACTCGAAGTAGAACCAGGCACAATCATCGTCGGTGATACAGTTGGACAAAACTCTGTTCTCTGTGTCAATCGCGGTGGCAAGCTGATCGCTAACGGCACAAAGCAGCAACCGATCATCTTCACATCATCAGCGGCACCAGGTCAGCGAGCTCGTGGCGACTGGGGCGGTATTGTGATTTGCGGTCGTGCTCGCACAAACCACCCAGGTGGTCAGGCAGCAATCGAAGGTGGTATTGCTGACGCTACTCCAGGAGGCCGTGGCTGGTTTGGCGGACAAGACGATGATGATTCAAGCGGATCGTTGCAATATGTCCGCATTGAGTTTGCAGGTATCGCTGTAGCTCCCAACAACGAGCTTAACTCACTCACAATGGGTGGCGTAGGACGTAAGACAAGCATGCACCACATTCAAGTGTCGTACGGTAACGATGACGGCTTTGAGTGGTTTGGTGGCACTGTC
>JAURNF010000121.1 GCA_030830285.1 Candidatus Kapaibacterium sp. | reverse complement strand
CCGAGCGTTGACCGCCAAAACATGATCCATACCAATCCAAAGATGGTAGCATGCAACGCTATCGGGATGAGTACTTCATCCGTGATACCTGTATTGTCGGATAGCGCCAGCAGCACCGACGTAACCACGACAAAGCCAAAACTGAATACAGCGGCACCAAGCATAATCCAATGCATCACGCGTGGCGCACGTTGAGCTTCTGAGAACTTCATGGGGGCTAATTTGCACAATGAAAACTCCACGTGATGTGTTGCGGTTCTGGATTCCGCTGAGTCTTACATGGATGATGATGTCCATTGAAGGACCAATCCTGACCTCTGCCATTGCCCGATTACCATTTGATGCGATCAACCTTGCTGCCTACGGCGTGGCGCTCGCGATCGCCATGTTGATCGAATCACCTGTCATTCAGCTCCTCTCAACATCGGTCGCTCTCGCTCGTGATGCAGCGTCAATGGCCGTGCTCAAGCGTTTCACGTGGCGCGTTAACATTGGTGTGACCATTGGTATGATCGTCGTCACGATTCCGCCCATCTACGACGTGCTCGCGCTATATGTGATCGACCTGCCACTGGAGGTGGAAGCGGCCATGTATTGGGGCTTAGTATGCCTCATTCCATGGCCTGGCGCTATTGGATACCGTCGTTTCTACCAAGGCATCATGATCCGTCACGGCTTCACACGACAGGTTGCCTACGGTACGGTGATGCGCTTGGTGACGATTGTGATTGTTGGCATTGCACTCTTGCTGGTTGGAACAATCCCCGGCGTCATCGTTGGTACAGTAACACTCAGCACCGCAGTGATCTTTGAAGCGATTGCAACTCGGTACATGGCTCGTGAAGCACTCAAGGTCTATGCCCATCTACCAGCGTCGAGTCAGCCCCCTGCAACGATGCGCGAGATCACCAAGTTCTGGCTGCCGCTTGCTGCAACGTCAGGTATTGGATTCGTGGTAACGCCGATGCTTGCCATGTTCATGAGTCGCATGCCGAATGCGATTGAATCGCTCGCAGTTCTGCCGGTTGTTGATTCGTTTGTGTTCCTGTTCCGCAGCTTTGGCTTTTCGTACCAGGAGGTAGGTGTAGCGTTGATTGGACAGCGCTTCGAGGGTTATGCCGTGGTGCGTCGCGTAGGGGTGTGGATTATGCTTGCTACAACGGCGTCGCTGGTAGCGATCACGTTTACACCGCTGTTGGGAGTGCTCTTTGAGGTTGCGTACGGACTCAACCCGCTGCTGACGGGCTTTGCCATGCCACCAACTACCGTGCTGATCATTCTGCCGAGTCTGGCCGTTGCCTACTCACTCCACCGGTCGGTCCTGATTTCTGCTCGACAAAACGTCAAGGTGGCAATCTCCACAGTGTTGGAGGTTTCCGGGATTGCCTTGGTCATGACGATCCTCGTCTCAACCACTTCGCTTCAGGGGGCGATGGCAGCTGCCGTGGCGATGTCCGTGGGGCGGGTGGGATCGACGCTGTATCTGTGGGTTACGGCCCGTAAAGCCCTGCGTTCGGAGCCGTCCGTTCGGTATCTTTGACGCGTATGAATCCACTCCTTGAGGTTCGCAACCTCGTTACCGAATTCCGCTCCGACGTATACAACGTCAAGGCGGTTAACGACGTCTCGTTCACGGTCCATAAGGGTCGCACACTCGGCATTGTTGGCGAGTCTGGCTCTGGCAAGTCCGTGACCAGCTTGAGCGTCATGCGGCTGATTCAAACGCCTCCAGGTAGGATCACTGGTGGACAGGCGCTGTTCCACGAGCAGGATGGGTCGGTAACCGACCTCTTAACGCTGCCCGAAGAGAAGATGCGTTCGTATCGCGGCAACAAGATCGCGATGATCTTCCAGGAGCCGATGACATCGCTCAATCCTGTATTCACCTGCGGCGATCAAATCATCGAAGCGATTCGCTTGCATCAGCAGGTGAGCAAGGACGAAGCACGCACACGTGCGCTTCAGCTCCTGAACGAGGTAAAGCTACCTCGTCCAGAGCAGATGATGACGTCGTATCCACACCAGCTTTCGGGTGGACAGAAGCAACGCGTGATGATTGCAATGGCGATGTCATGCAATCCTGCGCTGCTCATTGCCGACGAGCCGACAACCGCGCTTGACGTAACCGTGCAGGCAACGATCCTCGATCTTATGCGAGGATTGCAGCGTCAGCACGATATGTCAATGATGTTCATCACGCACGATCTTGGCGTGATCGCAGAGATCGCCGATGACGTGATCGTGATGTACAAGGGGAAGATCGTCGAGGCAGGACCTGTGTTGCAGATCTTCGAGGATCCGCAGCATCCGTACACAAAAGGTTTGCTTGCGTGCCGTCCACGCCTTGATACCAAGTTGAAAGTTCTCCCAACCGTCCGTGACTTCATGGAAGAGACGGAGTCGGGCGAGATCACAATCAAGACCAATGAGCGCGTCGACACACTCGTTCATGAGTTGTCGTTTAGCGCAGAAGAGATAGCAGCACGTACCGCAGCATTGGCGGCAACCAAGCCACTGCTCGACGTCAAGAATCTCGAAGTACACTTTCCGATCAAGAGCGGTCTGCTTGGTCGCACAGCTGGACACGTCAAAGCTGTCGATGGAATTTCATTCGACGTCAAGCCAGGTGAAACACTTGGTCTCGTTGGCGAGTCTGGCTGCGGTAAGACCACAACCGGACGTGCGATTCTGCGTCTGGTGGAACCAACGGGCGGCTCGGTGCACTTCGACGGACGTGATGTACGTGCACTTGGTGCGACAGACCTCAAGAACCTTCGCAAAGACTTCCAGATCATCTTCCAAGATCCATACTCGTCGCTCAACCCACGACTAAGCGTTGGTAGTGCGATCATGGAAGTACTCTCGGTGCATGGTATCGGTGCAAATGATGCCGAACGCAAAGAGCACGTGATGTACTTGCTCGACAAGGTAAATCTGTTGCCTCGACACTTCTCGAACTATCCGCACGAGTTCTCGGGCGGACAGCGTCAACGTATCTGCATTGCACGTGCGTTGGCACTCAAGCCAAAGCTTCTGATCTGCGACGAGAGCGTCAGCGCACTCGACGTGTCGGTGCAAGCGCAGGTGCTCAACCTGCTTGTGAACCTCCGTGACGAATTCAAACTCACGTACATCTTCATCTCGCACGACCTTTCAGTGGTGAAGTTCATCAGTGATCGCATCGCTGTGATGAACGCAGGAAAGATTGTCGAAATGAACGCCTCGCATGCGTTGTACGATAATCCACAGGATGCATACACACGCCGCTTGATCGACGCGATCCCAACTGGTACGCTTGACGTGATCCGACGTCGTATGCAGGAGCCACAGGCCTCATGATTGAGCTTCGTGGACTTCGCAAAGCGTTTGGGACAAAGGTTGTTCTGAATGGTGTTGATCTTGCCATTCCCAATGGGAAGACAACCTGTATCATTGGCCGTTCAGGATGTGGCAAGAGCGTACTCCTGAAGCACATCGTTGGTCTGCTCTCTGCTGATGAAGGAACGGTACAGATCGATGGACATGATGTTTCGCAACTCAGCAAGCACGACTTGTTTTCGTTGCGTCGTCGGATCGGATATGTATTCCAAGGCGCTGCGTTGTTCGACTCCCTGACCGTCTACGAGAATGTCGTGATCGGTTTGGTTGAGCACGGCGAGCGTGATGAAGCTCTCCTTCAGGCTGAGGGACGTCGTGTACTGAGCGCCGTTGGGCTCGTACCCGATCCCGCTGCTGTTGGAACTGACGTGTTTGAACGTGAGTTCGCTATGCTGGCGTCGAAGAAGCCAAGCGATCTTTCGGGAGGAATGAAAAAGCGCGTTGGTGTTGCACGAGCACTGGTTGGAAAACCGTCGTACATCTTTTACGATGAGCCAACAACCGGACTCGACCCCGTGACGTCGCAACAGATCGATGATCTGGTGGGATATGTTGCTGAAACACAGGGTGTAACATCTGTGGTGATCACACACGACATGTTTAGTGTGTACAACATCGCCGATTACGTCATCATGCTTGATGGTGGCCGAGTACAGTTTGCTGGCACCGTCGCCGAATTGCGATCAACAGCCGACCCGGTTGTTGTCGAGTTTTTGGATCGATTTGATCCGAAGGTGTACATCAAGGTGTAACTCTTGATCGTCCGCCGTCATCTTTACCTCTCCTGATGCTACGTACCT
>JAURNF010000120.1 GCA_030830285.1 Candidatus Kapaibacterium sp. | reverse complement strand
TTGGACGATACCAGGAACCTTTGTCGACACCTGCGTGAAGTCCATTGGAAAGATCTTGCCGGAAGCGTACACCGCCTGCGTGATGTCACGGCGTTCAGGACGAATGCTTGTCGATTTCGAGGAGCATCCTACAACCATCGCTGAAAGCACAAGTACGCCAATGAACTTCATCATTGTTTCACCATTGATGGAAGTGGATGATTGTGATCACCGAAGAGATACATGGAGCAAGCGGGTGTATTCGGGGACTCAAGACTGCGAATAAACATGCATGACATGTTGTGTAGAATCAGACGTAGATCTTGAAGCGGCAACGCTGGCGGTACCATACCATTGGAAACGATGACCATTGCACCCTTGAGAGCAAGCATCATTTCCATGACGACCATCTCAATTGGCTGGGAGAGGTAGAACACGCCCTGCTCAATTCCCTCTTGCACAATCGACGTGATGACACCGATCATGCGCGCATTCACCAAGCGGAAGTGCTCAAGAAGCTCACTTGCTTCCTGTGCTGCAACAA
This sequence comes from Candidatus Kapaibacterium sp., assembly GCA_030830285.1. Taxonomy (GTDB): domain Bacteria; phylum Bacteroidota; class Ignavibacteria; order Kapaibacteriales; family Kapaibacteriaceae; genus UBA10438. The sequence continues at coordinate 3,258 of JAURNF010000120.1, read as the reverse complement.
GAGACTGCATGTTGAGATGCGTGATCGTCTTATAAAACACTTGGTTCCTACACGAGAAATCGTGGAAGCACCCAGGAATTGAGATCAATTTCTCTTGCGGTGTCGTCCGCTTGGCAACAGTGGCCTCGATTTCATCAATCAGCAAACTGAAATCATGCACGAGAAGCGCCATGAGAAGCTCATCGCGATTCTTGAAGTACAGATAGAGCGTCCCCTTGGCAAGCTCTGCCTCCTGAGCAATACGATCCATTGACGTATGCTCGAGTCCGTGCTTACCAAACGCTACGCGCGCTGATTCGAGAATATCGAATCGACGTTGTTCACGTTCCCGCTCTTTTCGTTCGCGTACACCCATGAGGATAATGCCTTATCGAACCATGCGACGATACTTCTCGTCGATGACACCGGTTACACGATCGAAGTCTGCACGCTTGACGTGATAATCCAACAACGCATTGATTTCATTCACACGTGCTTGCGCAAGCGATGTCTCTGCGTCAGTGATCTCCAACAAGCTACCCGTACCTTCAGTGTAACGGATCTTGGAAATGTCATATCCACGCGTTGCCTGCGACACAGATGTCTTTTGCGCATCAATGCGAAGCTTCGCCGATCGCACATCGTTGAGCGATGCACGAACTTGAAGCTTGAGCAATTCTAGTACCTGATCATAGCGTTGTTGCGCAGTCTTGTAGTCAATTGATGCCTGCTCGACACGTGAGGATGTACGCAGACCATCGAACAGATTCATCGTGAAGTTGAGTCCCACCACTGTGCTCGATGCCGAGTACCAATTCGAGAGTGACTCACTCTGACCCTGATTCTGCCATTGTCCGAAGGCAGCAATCGTCGGATAGTAATCCGATCGGTTGATGGTAACCATCTCTTTTGCAACCCTTACTTGTAGAGCAAGGGCCTTAAGATCAAGATTCTGCTCCATTGCTTGACGAAGTGCTGCATCTTCTGCTGGTGGGTCGACTGGCACGTCGAGTCCATCTTGGGATAGCGTTAGTGTGTCTGTCAACTCAAGCGAAAGGTATGTCTGCAATGCGGCCAGAGCATTGTTTGCGCCGGCACGCGCATCAATAAGAATTGGCTCTGTATTGGCGACTGCAACATCAGCGCGAATCTTGTCGAACTCGGCAACGAGGCCCTCACTGAAAAGTGCAGTGATGGTCTTCCGTGTTTCGAGCACGTTATTGAAGGTTGCCTCTGCAACGTTCACAAATCCTGATGCAGCGAGCGCGCGATAGTAACGCTTCTTCGTCTCGGCAACAACTTCAGCAATCTTCGCATCAAGCCCAGCCTCGGCAGCATCCTCATAAATCTTCGAAGCGCCAATACCTGTAAACACGGCACTGTTGAAGAGGATCTGCTGAACCTGTGCATTGACGTTGTAGGCATTGGTAAGACCAAAACGCAAAGGAGCTACTTGCCCAGTCTGTGGATTCGGAAAGAAAAACACAGGGAGCTGAATGTTGTAGTTATAACCCGCGTTGATCGCTACAGAAGGAAGCGCGTTACCAAACGCTTCTGTTACCTGCAACGATGCCTTCGAGACGGAGAGCTTTGCAATCGTGAGCTCCCTATTCTGCTTCAACGCGATCGTGATAGCCTCGTCGAGCGACATCGGACGCACTCCTGCATAGAGTGCGCTGGAACATGCGACAAGGATTACGAGAAGCACACAACGAAGTCGTGTTGCCATGGATCTGCCTTTCGGACGTCTTGAAATGACGATTTGAGGATTATCTGACTATCGGTCACAAAAATGACGAATAGTCAGTAACTAGCCAAATCGTCAAACACAAGGTCTGTCAGGCAGGTTCCCCTGATAGTGCGCCAAGCACCCCGTAGACGTCAGGCACAACCACCTCAGCCGCATCCTTAGGGTAGTCTCCAATGAGGATGGTTCGCACTGCAGCTGCCCTGCCCGCCTGGGCATCTGTAATCGAATCCCCCACAAACCAGCTTTCCGAGGGGTCGATCCCCAGGTCGTCAATGGCCTCGAGGAGCATCCCTGGCGATGGCTTACGCCGTGGGTCGTTCATGGAAGCCAGTGACATACACGAATACACACGATCAACTCCGAAACCGATGTGCGAGGTAAGCACCTGGTTCATGTGAGCATGTACCGCATCAAGGTCTTCAGAAGTCATCAGCCCCTTGCCAACGCCCTGCTGATTCGTGATAACCACAAGGAGATACCCTGCATCTTTTGCGTATCGCAGTGTAGGCAGAATTCCCTCGTCGAGATGGAACTCAGACGGAGTGGTAATGTACCCGCCAATGATTCGGTGATTGATAACGCCATCCCGATCGAGAAACAGTGCGCGACGTACACTCATGCGTCAGATTCTTCCGTGAGATAAAACTGTGGACATTGATCACGCGACACACCTTCGAGAAATCGACTTGGTCGGCCGACAACATCACCGCCATGCCACTCCGCCATGATTGCAGGATAGACGATGAGCAGTCGTTCCTTTGCGCGCGTGCATGCAACATAGAGCAGACGACGTTCTTCTTCGAGCGAAGCTTCATTCTCGGCACTCTTGGCCGATGGTATTCGCCCGTCATTCGCCCAGATCATAAACACCGTGCGCCACTCCAGCCCCTTGGCAGAGTGAATTGTTGAGATCGTTACGAACTCCTCTTCCCCATCATCTGGGTCGATGTCGTCGAGCGCATCGTTGGGAGGATCAAGGGCAATATCAGCAAGGAACTCTGCTACCGTTACGTAGCGCGATCCAATTGCTACTACAACATCGATATCCTTCCATCGCTTTGGATGATCATCGTACGTCGACTCGAGCAACGGACGAAGCGTTTCGGCAACGGCACGCATCCGGGTGGTGGCATCGTGAATGGTGCGTGCATGTTGCAGTTGATGTGCAAGCTCACGGATAGATGCTCCCGCCTTGCCACCTTGCTGCAACATGTATTCCGATGTCAGTGGGTCGACGATGCCCTGCATGCCGTCGAGAAGCTTCTGCGCTGTTGCTTGCCCAACACCTGGGAGCAGCAACAACAGTCGATACCACGAGACTACATCTCGAGGGTTCTCTGTTAATCGCAGCATCGCAAGTAAGTCTTTCACATGCGCTGCTTCGGTAAAGCGGAGTCCTCCAAACTTTCGGTATGGGATATTGGCTTTCCCCAGCTCGATTTCAAGATCAAACGATAAAAAGCCGCTCCGCACAAGAATGGCCATGTCCGAAAGCGGCACACCATCTTCGCGCATCGAGAGAAGTTGCT
>JAURNF010000119.1 GCA_030830285.1 Candidatus Kapaibacterium sp. | reverse complement strand
GGCTGGATTATCGTGTACGTGTTCTTCGCCGTGTTAGCCATTGCTGGTGTCACGTTGTCATTGCTGTATCGCGATAGCGCAAAGCCAGGCGAGTCCATCAACAAGGAACGTCGTAAAGCAGCGCGCTTTGTTTCGTACGTGATTGTGTTCAGTAAGATTGATGAACAGCGCGCAGATGCAATTATCGCCGACATTGTTCGCGACGTTGGTGCAGATACTGCCGTTACAGACTATGTGATCGGCTCGCCCATTACCGATCCATGGTGCGCATCGATTGGTGAGTACCAGCGGAACTTGAAGAAGGCAATGACACAGGCAAAGCCGATGGTCATCGGCAAGCAATCCGTTGTAGTGTCAATGGTGGCTGGACTCTTGATTAAGAATCAGCTTCCTGCGCGGATCTACTTTGTTGGCTCGCTGACGGGTGATGACATTACATCGATTGCTCCTCGTACTGCGAACACAGCTGCTGCATTCGAGCTTCGATCGAACGTCCAAGGACCAATCACGGTAATCTCGTATCTCGAGCCAGCATCTTCACCAGCCAACAGCGCATACTGGACGCTATACCAGGGTAAGTCGTTCGCTACAGAGCAGCGAACCAAGTAAGAAGCGATCGCTACTTCGCCGTAATAACAATCTCTGTCCGACGGTTAAGCGAGCGTCCGAAGTCCGTTGTGTTCGGCGCAATCGGACGTGTTGGTCCATATCCGATTACTTTAATGCGCTTGCCATCGATCCCATGGTTGATCAGATAGGCGCGCGCAGCTTCAGCACGTGCAAGCGATAGTGCCTTGTTGAGTTTGATCGCGCCAACGTTATCAGTGTGCCCTTCGATCAACACTTCGACTGCAGAGCGCTCTTTCATGAAGTCAACGAGCACGTCGAGCTCCTCAACGGAATCAGCCAATACAGCCGCTCCAGTCGGAAACAAGAGATTCTCAATGATGAACTTCCGTCCGATCTCAACGATCGGGATGATCTGCTTCACGAGTTCACGTTTCGTATCATCCAGAATTGAAACGTTAATCGAATCGCTACGAAGCTTCGAGTCTCCACGATAGTAGATGGTGTAGAGATTCGTGAGCTGATCTGAGTACTGATCAAGAATCTTTGAGAACGGCAGCTCGAGGTTATAGATCGCACCTCGCGTGCCTTGCACGATTCGATCATACAGACGTAGGTGCGGCGGTATGATGCAGAACACGCGAACGCCCGTCGAAGCGAGATGTTGCGTAAGTGTTTCCTTCGTGTAGCGTGTGCGGCCATTGCCACGCTCGCCGAGCTGGTGGTATCCTGCATCTGTTAGCAGTACAATCACCTTGTTCGCGTTCGGACGGAATTTTACGAGCGATGCATCGTACATCCCCTGGAGCGCGTTCTCTTTCTCGTCGAAGCCACCGAATGCAGTGACCTTGCTCATCCACTTCATGAAGAGCTCGACAGAGTCAGTTGGCTCGTACACATCCTCTACAACATCGCTGAAGAGGGCGAGTCCGATCCGATAGTCGATACCACGCTTACGGAGCGAGGCAACAAACGATCCGATGTTATTGCGAATGCCGTTGATATTTGCCTGCATCGTGCCCGTGACATCAACCACGAACATGAAGTCTACAGGAACACGCTCGGTCACGTCAATTTTCTTGATGCGCGTAACTGGTCGCAGCACACCATTCTCCATCACGCGAAGCGACGTGGGATTGATCGTGTCGAGAACCTTGCAGTTGTTTCCGCACTCAACGACGAGGCCAATCTCTGGGAAATTGGCCATTGATACATTCTGAATGCTGATCTGGAGGCTATCCAGGGCAGACATTACGCGTGCCTGCTCAGCGAGACGTCGACGTGTCTCGAGTGAGTCTACCTGCGCTGTAGTCAGCGCTGGCGCAGCAGCAATGAGCGCTATGAAAAGAAGGTATACCGCTACGACGGCGCGCATGCGGTTAGAAGTTCAGTCGCAGAACAGGGCTGATCATGAACACATGCTCGCGCTCGAATGGACGGACACCACGAAGCGGTGTAGCGTACTTGCCTTCGATGTACAGCCACTGTCCAAGCAGCGGGATGTACGCATGAGCAAGCAGGATCTGGTTTGCATACTGAAGGCTCGCACCAAACGGGAACGTGCTCTGGTTGCGGTACTCAAGCTTAGCGTAGATCCAATCACCCAGTTCGTTTGGCTTCCACGTGTTCAAGCCACGAACACCGTCGATACCAAGGTAGCTGAAAGCACCTGATGTATCACGGAATACGCCTGCTTCACGGATCTCGTAGTAGTTCAGACCCATGTCCAGACGGAAGAAGTTCTCTGGATGATCCTTATCGACCCACCAATTGTAGAACATCGTAACCTGTCCAGTTGAGCGGAGCAGGTTTACGGTTGCAAATGGATCCGAGTCATACGTAGGAGCAGTGATGCGACGGCTGCCGATGTCATGCATGAAATACGTCAGCGTATCAATTGACTGCGAAGCCTGGATTGCTCGCAGTGGAAGCTCCATGTTTACGCCAAGTCCAAACTCAGGATGGAATGGCATATGGAATTCAAGCGAGCCAACAAACTTGCCGCCATATCCAGCGTCAAGACGACGGCCTGGGATGAAGTCCAGCAATTGTCCATCGTTTGGATTCGTTGAAAGGCGATAGCCAAAGCCCAACTTTGCATTGATCAAGTATGGAATGGCACGGCGTGTTGATGCGTCTTCATTGACGTAGAGTGGACGCTGAAGCGTAACCTTTGCTTCGCCAGCATTCCAGAAGTGGTAACCCACTTGGTCCGTACCCATCGTGTTCGACAGCCAGAATCCTGAGTTGCCAATCTTCAGTGTTTGTTCAAACACCGACAACGTGAACGAGTGGTTCACATTTGTTGGATGCATGAAGTTGATGATTGCTTCAGTTTGCGGACGTGTCGCTGGAATCGACGACGGAATTTCCGAGTAGCAGTATGGGCGAGACTTGTCAGCCAGTTTTGAATAGATCCGCGGAATATTTGCTTCGAGATCCTGCGCTGTC
>JAURNF010000118.1 GCA_030830285.1 Candidatus Kapaibacterium sp. | reverse complement strand
GAACGAAAACACCTGACGCAGGCGATGATCCTTGATGTGGGAATTCACGAATGCAGCAACGCTGCGATCGGAACGAAGGCGAATCAGATCAGGCAGCACCTTCAGCATATCGACGAGTCGCGAGAACGGCTGATCGATCAGATTGAACCCAGCGCGAAAGATCGCTGCCGTCTTGGCATAGAAGCGCTCATAGCCACGCACATCAGGCGGGTTGAACTTGCGAATCTGTTCGATGACTTCTTCGCGCTTGCCATTGTAGCGGAACACTGTGCCGTCTTGGAACCGAACGTTATAGAACGGATCGATCGGGACGATCTTCACATAGTCATCTGTCTTCTTGCCGCAGAGCTCAAAGAGCTCGTGAATCAGCCACGGAGCGGTGATAATCGTTGGGCCACCGTCGAAGACGAATCCGTCTTGCTCGTACACGTAGGCACGACCACCCGGTTTGTCGCGCTTCTCAACGATTTCCACGTCGAAGCCCTTTGCGCGCAGGCGGATAGCTGCGACCAAACCACCAAATCCACTTCCAATGACGACGACTTTCACGTGAACCTCTGATGTGCAAATGAGGAAGTACAAACATACGCCTTGGGCGATGCGTTCCGATGTGACGGTTGTTTGACGAACTTTGCCGTGTATGGACTCGACAGAACAATCCAATGACCGCCTGATTGCGCTAGACCTCGCGCGGTTCGTTGCCATGCTCCTCATGATGCAGGGTCACGTGCTCGACGCACTCGTGTCGCAGTCCTTCATCGACGTCTCCGTATTGCCGTGGAGCAAGTGGCATGCCTTGCGCGGGGTAACCGCACCGCTCTTCCTTATGGTCTCTGGTGTTGTCCATGTGATAGCTGCCAAGCGCGGTAGCGATGGTCATGTGCGACAGGACATTCTTCAGCGACGAACACGGTGGGCGTTGACGATCATCGGAGTCGGATACCTGATGCACTTTCCTGCGAACCGCATCTGGGACTTGCCATTCATTGATGCCGCAGCATGGCCACAGTTTTTGTCGGTGAATATTCTGCATCTCACTGGTGCAGCGATGTTACTCCTTACGGTACTCTTACGACGTACTACGTCGGTTAGAACGCTTGGCAGAGCTGCAGCGTTGGTAGCTGGTGCGGTGCTTCTCCTTGCGCCGTGGGCATCGCAACTGGCGAACTCCTGGTGGATGCCAATGCCCATTGCACCCTACATCGGATTCACGAAGTGGAGCATGTTCCCACTTGCGCCATTTGCGGCATACCTCTTCATTGGTGTGGCCATTGGTTCCTATCTCTGGTCGTGCACACCCGAACGTCGGTCTACGCTCATGGCCTACGGCATACCTGCCGCCGGAGCAGTGGTTGTTGTTGTTGAGTACTTCATCAACATGGCGATATGGAAGTCTGGCTTTCACACAGACTTCTTTGGATCACCTGCGAGTACGACCACATTCATGAGTCGGGTCGGCGTGGTGTTGCTGGTGTTCGGTGCGAGCTATCACCTTGCGCGCTGGACGCGCCCCCTTCACCACTGGTATATGATGTTCGGACGCCGTGCATTGTACATCTACGTGATTCACATCGTGATGCTTTGGGGAACGCCATGGTGGGATGGGATAGCACGGTCGCAGTATCGAGCACTGACGCTGCAGCAGGGACTTGGAGTGATGGCGCTGATCATGTGCGCAACGTTGGGCATCGTCTGGGCTGTCGATGCGTTCGTGCGCTCATCGGCGAGTCCGCTCACGAAGAAGCGTGCAAGGTATACCTTCTACGCTGTGATGGCGTTTCTGCTGTTAGTCGGCTCGCCACTTGCGTGGTTTTAGATTCCGCGCTTAAGCTTTTCGTTAAGGCGATCGTTGAGCAACGCACGTGCATCGCCCGAGAGTAGTCCTAGTCCGATAACGCTTTGGCGAAACGTGAAGGCCTTTTGAAGCGGAAAGGTTCGACCCTCGAGAACCCATGCGAGGAAGATTCCGTCGCTGATGCCCGTCTCGAGATCTGCAAACGATCGTGCGTCAACATCAGTAAACCACCCAGCGGCTACGAGCTCTCGCGTAAGCTTCGAACCAAGATCACGTAGGAACGAGCGCGTACGATTAATGCGCTCTAAAAACGCAGGATTGTCGGTGCGGAGTGCATGCGCCCAGAACTCGAGCAAGAGTGGAGCCTGCTCTGCGCGAGACGTATAGAACTCTACCGCACTGTTGCGAATCGCATCAACCTTTGCGAGGGGATCAGTGCAATCAGCAACACGCTCGCGAATCAGGTTCTCGTAGGCGCTCATCCACGCATCATACACAGCGAGGAAGAGTTCTTCCTTTGTTCGCACATACTCGTAGATCGTGCCTTTGCCAACATCTGCGGCATTGGCAATGTCCTGCATCTTCGTCGCATTGTACCCGAAGCGCGAAAACACATCGGCAGCATGACGGACGATTTCTGCGCGCTTCGCTGCTTTATCAACGATTGCAGGCATCGAGTTCTACTTCGATGAAGGTTGCGAAATAAGCCGATCAAGTTCACGCGTAAAGGCCGAGATCTCTCCTGGCGTGCCCTTGCCCCATACGTGAATTCGCACAATACCATCAGGACTGATGTAGAGTACGTTCGGCACGTCGTCGTGGACGAGGTAATGCTCGAATGCATCGCCGTCCCAATCCATCAAGATGCTGTTTGAGTACGCCTCTCGGAACTTGCTGCGAAGCAATCCCTTGATGAAGAATGGAGCAGCCGATACATCGGCCATAGCTGCAAAGCTCACGCGCTTTGCGTATTGCTTGATGAGTGGTGTCGTCCACTTCGTGATGAATTCGCTTCCCGATCTATCACTCATGACAAGCACTGTTGGCTTACCCTTGTAGGTAGATGACCATGACCACGAGGTTTCGAACTGGTCCTCCATGGTAAACTCGAACGCACGCTTCCCAACAGCTGTACGATCGGCACGTACCGACGTTGACTGAATGAAGGTGAATACGAGAAGGAGCAGTGTGAGAGCTACGCGCATGTGATTACATCTTCAAGTTTGTTGCATCCTTGAGGAACGAAGCCAAACCGGCGTCTGTCAGCGGATGCTTCATTGATTGCATGAGCACCTTGTACGGCACCGTCGCGATGTGTGCTCCAGCCTTAGCGCACTCGAGTACATGAATAGGTGTGCGGATTGATGCTGCAATGATCATCGACTCCAAGCCCTGTGTATCCCAGATT
>JAURNF010000117.1 GCA_030830285.1 Candidatus Kapaibacterium sp. | reverse complement strand
GCTCGTTGCCATCATTTGGCTCGGCCTTGAAGTTGGCGCGATGACAGGTAACGGCTTCACAGCGAACCTTGCCGTACTGCGTGAGCATGCACCTATGATAGCGCCACAGGTGCAAACCTGGTTGTTCCTCGCATTTGCACTTTCATTCCTGATCAAGGTCCCGCTGTTCCCGTTGCACACGTGGCTGCCAGATGCGCACGTTCAAGCTCCTACGGCAGGCTCGGTAATCCTTGCTGGCGTGTTGCTCAAGCTCGGAACGTATGGTCTGATCCGATTTAATCTTGATCTGTTCCCAGTAGCCTCTGTCCAGTTTGCCACACCAATCTCCGTGCTTGCGGTCGTGGGCATCATTTATGGTGCGCTTGTGGCCATGGTACAGACAGACATCAAGAAGCTCGTTGCGTATTCGTCGGTGAGTCACCTTGGTTTCGTTGTGCTTGGAATCTTTTCCATGACAACAGAAGGTATTCAAGGCGCGGTGATCCAAATGGTCAACCACGGCTTGTCGACAGGTATGCTCTTCTTGTGTGTAGGTGCGTTGTACGAGCGCCGCCACACGCGTGAGATCGCAGATTACGGTGGAATCACCAGCGTGATGCCACGCTTTGCAGTGCTGTTCGCACTTGCAATGTTCGCATCTGTCGGACTTCCAGGACTGAACGGTTTCGTCGGAGAGTTCCTCACACTGCTCGGTGCGTTCACAAGTCCAGTGTTGAACAACCAGATGTTTGCGATCGTCAGTGCGAGCGGCGTGATCTTCGCAGCGGTATATCTCTTGTGGATGTTCCAGCGCGTGATGTTCGGCACAAACGACAACCCTGAGAACAAGCATCTCCGTGACCTCACAGCAAGCGAGTACTGGCAGCTGGTGCCACTTGCAGTGTTTATCATCTGGATTGGTGTAGCTCCTCGCCATTTCATGCACTTCTCGGAAACAAGCGTGAAGGCCGTCGTGGAACGCGTCGGCACATTCACTGGCAAGGTCTCTTCGGTACTGCCTCTTCCACAGCAACAACGCTAAGCGCGGTTCGGTAGGAAACACGACATGCACATCGACTACTTTGGCTCGCTTCCTCTCATCGCTATCTGGCTCGGACTAGGTGCGATTGGTATCACGATTCAGGCCTTTGTCCGCAATAATACGCGGCTGGTGTTCGGATACTATTTGGGCACACTGCTGCTTACTGCGGCTCTTGCCTTGATCACATCTGGTCATAAGGGCACGACGTTTCAGGACATGATCACGCTTGGCGGAGTAGCGAACTACTTCGACGTCGTTTTCTGTGCTGCTGGTGTGTTGACGATGCTCGCTGCTCGACCATACCTCCAGCGCGAGGGAGTGGAACTCGACGAGTTCTACACGTTGCTTGTTTCGGCAACGGCCGGCATGATGCTTATGGCGCATGCAAACAATCTGCTCGTGTTGTTTGTCGGTATCGAGTTGATGTCGATCACGTTCTACGTGATGGCTGGATTCCTTCGTACAAACATCCGTAGCGTAGAAGCCTCGCTGAAGTATTTCCTGCTTGGTGCGTTTGCATCGGGCTTCCTCGTATATGGAATGTCCTTGATCTATGGCGCTACCGGCTCGTTGCAGTACAACGTGATCCGTGATGTAGTGGCGCAGAATGCAACTAACTTCCCGACGCTGTTCGCAATTGGTGCTGTGCTGATGGCAGTTGCAATGTCATTCAAGATCGCCGCATTCCCATTCCACCAGTGGGCGCCAGACGTATACGAAGGGTCGCCGACTGTCGTAACTGCGTTCATGAGCACCGCAGGTAAGGCCGCAGCGTTTAGCGCATTCGTTGCGCTCTTTATTGCGCTGATGCCTGGTACATCTACACTGACGCCACAACTCCAGCTTATGCTTGCTGTTGTATCTGCCATTACGATGCTGGTGGGTAACATCACAGCCGTCGCTCAGACAAATATCAAGCGCATGCTTGCATACTCATCGATTGCGCATGCAGGCTACCTGCTGATGGGTATTGTGTCGAACTCAGCTGATGGATATAGCGGCATTGCATTCTACGTTACGTCGTACGTGTTCATGCAGCTTGGTGCATTTGTTGTGGTTGGTATCCTTGAGCGCCAGAACAATTCGCTGCTCGAAATCAACGACTATGCAGGCCTTGCCAAGCGTGAGCCTATGCTGGCGTTTTCGATGGCTGTCTTCATGCTGTCGCTCGCAGGTATCCCGCCATTCGCTGGATTCTTTGGCAAGTACCTCCTGTTTGTCGCTGCTATTGAGACTGGCTATACATGGCTTACCATCGTAGCTGTCGTATCATCAGTTGTTAGCGCCTACTTCTACCTTGGCTTGATCGTGAAGATGTATTTCACAGAGCCATCAGGCGAACGCGAGCCAGCGACGGCTGGTTTGGCGGGCATCACGTTGGTTGTGACAACTGCGGTGAGCATCGTCCTTGGCTTGTTTGCATCGCCGTTCCTTGCCACGTTCAAATCGTGGTGGTAAGGCGAGAGCCCTTACCATGAAGATCCATCGCACCACACTGGTTCTTCTTCTTGTATGTGGCTGTCTTGGTGCCTATGCACAGCCGCAGGTAGAGATCACAGTTCAAGCGAGCACTCCGTCGGACACGACAGTTGATTTTGGAGTGACGTTTGTTGGGAACCACACGCGTCGCTCATTGTCGATCCGCAATGTCGGTTCAGACACCGCTGTGCTCTTGACGGGCTCGACGCCGTTTATCGAGATTGCAAATGTTCCGTGGGTCCCAAGTGCGGATACGCGGTATCAGAACTTCGTTGTTGATTCGCCGTTCCCTGTTGTTGTGCCGCCTGGACAGGTTGCGCTTGTAGAATTGCGATATCTGGCGCGTGAGGAATCAGCAATCTCTCGAGACAGTGCTATCGAGGCACAGATGCGACTTCGTGTTGCACGGTCTGCAGAGCCAGAGGGCCCGTTCGCAGAACGCTTGTTCCTCCTGCGTGGACGCCGAACGTCGCAGGTGTTAGTGACGGCTAACCCAATCATCCGTTTTGATTCGGTGTACGTCAATCTGAATAGACGTCTTCAGGAAACCTTCCGCGTGAGAAATCTCACCGACAAGAGCGTTGATATTGAGCGCCAGACGTTGGAGATCAAGACAACCGTTGTGGGCGAGCCAGAGATTTCTGTCGATATCAAGCCAAGCGTCATTGTTGGTGGACGTGATTCTACGTTTTGGGACATCTACTACCAGCCGCGGAATCTTGGGTACGATAGTGCCGTCTTTACGATTCAGTACCGTCTCGACACAACCTCGGGTCCGGTTACGCTCGACACAAAGATTACGGGAGTTGGGGTTGAGCAGCGCCTACGCATCATCGATGTCATGAGCGACCAGGTCGGAACGGGATTGCGATGGTACGGCGACACAGTCGACTTCGGCACTGTTGCGTCCGCGCAGGACACCGTTCGTGCGATGATTATCGTTGAGAATGTGGGGAACCTTGATCCACGTATTCTCTCCGAACAAAAGCGATTACTCACCGGAGGCACGGCCTCAGATACTGCGTCGTTTCGAATTGTGCAGCGGATGGATAACGGCTTTCCGATTATCCTGCGTGGTGCTCGCGACACGATCGTCGTGACCTATGCGCCAGCGACGGCAGGGGAGTCGTCTATGCGGTACGCAATCACGACGGACATTGCCTCGCGTTTATCGATCAGGGCTGTTCCTTTTGGAGCAGAAGTGATGTCGTTCGTGATGATTGGACGTCAACGTCGAGCGCGTATCAGTGTTGACCCAGCGTTGGTGGTCTTCGATACCGTCGCGTACTCTTCTTCGTGCGTTTCGGTTGTGCGTGATAGTCTGCGTATCACCAATACTGGCGATCGCGTGCTCGATGTATCTGCTATTCGTTCGCGAGCCGGTTCACTTGCGCTGCAAGCAACGCCACAGACGCTCGCGATTGAGCCGTTGCAGTCGGCGATCGTGCAGCTTGTGTTCCGACCAGATGCTGAGGGAACAATCGTCGATACGATCGACATTGTATCGAATGCCCATCAACAGACCGTTGTTGGCGTTCCGTATCGTGTCGTTGCTCAGCGCTTGCGCGACACAGTGATCATGCGCATGCCTGATACAGTGTCTGCGCGCCCTGGCTATGAAAACGTCATGGTAGACGTGTCGATCACTTCAACCGCACTGCAATCACTGAGTCGATGCACGCTGGCCATCAACGTCGATACGACGGTTCTGCACTTCGAACGTGCGCTCTCGTACGGCACAGCAACGGAACTCGCAGGCTCACCAGAACGTCTGTCAAACGATGGGTATAGTATGCGGTTGGGATGGACTGCCCCAAGCACGTTTGCCGACCGTCCGGTGTTTACGCGACTTATCTATAGTGCTCGACTCGGGGATCGTCTTGATTCGCCGTTGGGCATCATCTCCTCAGCATCTACATTCGGTACCGCAGGGTGTCCCGACCTTGTTCCTGTTGCCAGTATCTCTGGCGTGTTCCGCATTGATTCATTGTGTGGCCTCTCCTACAAAACGGCGATGCTGCGTAATCAATCATTAGCCGCCGTGTTTCCGAATCCCGTCGTTGATAATGGTCGACTGACGCTCGTGATGCCTCGCCGCGAACGTCTTCGTGCAGTCTGCATCGATGCATTTGGACGCGAGCGCATGGTGGTGGCTGACGGAGACCACGAAGCTGGGACGCACGCTGTTGAGTTTGACGCACACGATCTTCCTCCTGCGACCTACACCATCATCGTATGGGTTGGTAGTCGCTATCTCGCAGTACCATTTGTGGTAGGAAGATGAGGGCGCTTGTAACCATAGCGTTGCTCTTTACCATAGGTGCGCTGCAGTCGTCAGGTCAGGGCTATGAATGGGAAGGTTCGCCACGCGAGCCCCTTACGATTCCGCGGACCTACATCGGACTCGAAGCACGTGCCTCGTTTGCTACGCACACTGCCAGTCTGCGCTACATCGAGCAAGAGCTCGGGATAACATGTTGCACGTACGATAATGGCACTGGGCTTCCACTCGCACTATCCGTTGTTGGTGAGCGTTGGGTGTCGTCGCACATGAAGATTTCAGCAGGTGCTGGCGTATCCGTGGTTGGTGCAACATTCGTCGCGCCTACGCAGCCCGTACCGCTCAGTAACGGACAGATGCTCCGAACAGAATATGTTCTCGATGGGTCTCTGACGTATGCATCGGCGTTTGGATCGATCAGTATGCGCCTCGGTGCGTCACATGTGCTGGCCAGCGTCGGAGCACGGCTCCACGGCTACCTGAGTGGATCGATGACGCAGCGTGAGCGCATCGTAGCCCCCGATAACGTGATGTTTACGGGGCAGGAACCTGGTTCAGAGGTCGTCATTGCGCAGACCTTCCTTGACGCAGCTACGCCCCTTGTCGTCGAGCCATTCATCCAACTAAGCTATGATATGCCCCTTTCCATGGGCCTTGTTCTCCAGCCCTCGCTGCATGTGGGGCTGCCCCTCATGAGTCTGTCGACGGCAGACGACTGGCGAATGATGGGGTATGGGGTGGGGCTTCGTCTGGTGAAGGGGCTCTAACCCGCGCAATAGTATATTTGCACCTGCGTCGTAGCGTTTTTTACGACAGTCCATTTTTTCAAGGAGTATGAACCAATGTTCAAGCACCTACTTTGTGCGTTCGCTGCACTCGCACTTGGCTCAGCAGCTGTTTCGGCACAAGCAAAACTCGAGATCGTTGGCGGTGAAACATATGATTGGGGCAAGGTAAAGCCACCCAAGGAAGGTCACCTCGAAGCCGAGATCAAGATGAAGAACGTCGGCGATCGCGCACTCCGCATCACAGAGGTTCGCCCTGGTTGTGGTTGCACTAAGACAGACCCAGACAAGACAGATCTCAAGCCAGGTGAAGTCAGCACGATGAAGGTGAAGCTCAACATCAGCCCATCAAATGTTGGACCGATGACGAAGAACATCAATGTGTCGTGGGCTGATCTCGAAGGCAATGATGCATTCAAGGCCTACAAGACGAGCAACACGCCATTGCCAACGGGTGCAGATACAGTAGTTCGCGCAGGATATATTTGGCTCAAGTGCGATGTACAACGTGCAATCATGTACTCACCATCGATGTACTTCTCGTTCTCAGATCTAAAGCTTGGACAAGAAGCAACGTCGAAGATGGAACTCACGAACAACTCTGATCAAGAGATTGTGTTCTCTGACTGGACAACAGATGGTGGCTTGGTGTGCAATCAGGCATCACGAGTTGCACTCAAGCCAGGTGAGAAGCTTGCTGTGGTGGTCAAGCTCGTTCCAGCAGCGAAGGGTAACTACTCTGGCGGCGTCAAGGTAAAGACAACGCACCCAGAAAATCCAGAGCTCGATCTCAAGGCGTACGGCTTCGTGATGGAATCGCAAAGCCCTGTGTTCCAAGGCACGCAGCCTAAGGCGAAGTAAGAACGTTTACACAGACAGATTCGACGGGTCGAGTGCACTAGCGCTCGACCCGTTTTCATTGTTAGGCGGGCAATTCAATTGTCCATCCACTCGCTGATGAGGGGGCTGGCAGTGACCGACCGAGAATCCATGGGTTGAGAATCTTCACGTCTTTGTACGTCACGTTCTGTGTGCGTGCCCATGCCGCGATGTCAGGTACGGCTTCGTCTACAACCACGCTTCGTGTTGCGCTCGGATGATAACGGTCACGCTCTGGAACAACGATGCCATAGTCGGTGGCGTGCTCCATGATGTGCTTGATCACCGCTATGCGAAGCAGGTAGCGTGACGTTTCCTCGTTGAGATAGAGGTCCCAAAACTCTCGTGCTTGTTGATAGTCCTTTGAGCCACGAAAATTCTCGTGTCCCATGTTGTATCCAGCTGCAGCATTTGCCCAGCTTCCGTTGGCTGCGCGACCAGACTTGAGATAGGCAATGGCTGCACGTGTGCTCTTGAGCACGTTCCGTCGCTCGTCGACGTTGTCGTTGATCACCAAGCCATAGGCGCGGCCAGTGGCCGGGATGAACTGCCAAAGTCCAACGGCATCCTTCGCAGAGCGCACCATGAACAATGCACTTTCTGCAACGCTGAGATACTTCAAATCATCGGGCGCACCAGCTGACTTGAGCTCGCGCTCGAAGATCGGGAAGTAGCGCGCTGAGCGCTTGATGTACAGGATCAGTTGTCCAGGCGACTGAAGATTGAGGTAGAACTCGCGCTCTGCTCGCTCACGCACCTCTGGGATATCGAGTGGTACGGCTTCTCCACAGAACGACAACGTCGTTGGAAGCTTCCACGTGCTGATCGGAAGTGGATCGGGTGTCGACGCAGACGATGCATCGCCACGCGCACTATCGGTGCAGCTGGTTGCAAGGCAGATTAGCGTAGCGCCGATAAGCGCTACGAGGGAATGCGAAAGGTATGAGTGCATAGGTGAAGCTCACGCTCGTCGTTTGTTGCAAGAAGTGTTACGCCACCTCGCTGCTGCTGCTCACGGATGATCGTCTCGCAGATTGCTCGACCAGCTTCATCGAGTGTTGAACCTGGCTCATCGAGTAACAAAAGCGGTGGAGCCAAGACGCTTGCGCAGGCGAGTGCGACACGTTGCTTCATGCCACTCGAAAAGGTGGCGATACGATCATCAGCGCGATGCTCGATCTGCACTGTCGCTAACGTCTGAGTGACATGCGCATCACTGCAAGTGGTGCCGTGAAGTTTCGCATGGAGGTGAAGATGTTCTCGAGGCGTAAACTCTTCATAGAGCGACAAATACGGACCGACGAGTCCACAGGATGATCGGCGCTTGCTCGCATCAAGATTAGTACCGTCGAGTACACACGAGATCTGACCTGCGTCGGCGCGTACAACGCCAGCAACGAGTTTGATGAGTGTCGACTTCCCACTGCCGTTCGCACCAAGGATGCCGAGCACCTGGCCTGACGCAGCTGCACAACAGACATCGCGCAGGATGTGCCGACCGTTATATGTCTTTGAAATCGACGTCAGTTCGAGTGAAATCATCGCTGAAGAAGCACCTTGGTAAGCGTAGAAGCGCGGGTGGTTTCCGCACGCACAAGATAGGTGCCTGGGGCGAGATCACCGTCGAGATCAAACGGCGCTACGATGCGATCGTCGTCGAGTACAACCGTGGCCGTTGTGCTCTGTAGTGCTACGCCACTGAGTGTGAGGAGGGAAAGCGTCACCCGCGTACCGAGCGACTCATTCGCAATCGGGATGTAGACGCGGCGAGATTTCTGAAGCGATAACGGCTGCGGATAGGGTCCGCTTAGCGAAACAGTTTGAGCCCCCTCAACAAACGAGCAGTATGCCGATTCGATACGCACGCCCCATCGAGTGCCTTCGATTCGAAGGTCCGATCCAGAGGGAGCATCGGTAAACTCAAGCCGGTATTTGCCGTCGGGTCCTGTACCTTGATTTGCATATCCAGCTTCGTCAGCGTCGCACGCCACGATGCCAACGCTCACGGGAGGACGTGATAATGACGATGGAACAGAAAAGCGGAATGCTCGTACTTCGAATCCTACGAGTCGCCCGAGCTCAGTTGTTGTCGGCGGTTCGACCATTCGATCGGAGAAGTAACGTATCTCGGGAAGGAGTTCCGCCCCTGGTAGAAGCGGATTGCCTGCTCCACGCGATCCTGTCCGATACAGCCATTGGAGTGACGAGCAAAACACACTCGATAGCGTTGTGCCATGCGTTTTGCAGGCTTCGACCAACGCAGTTGTAGTCCGCATGTTCGTCGCAATGAGCTCCCACATCGATCGAAGGATATCTGGATGTGCTGCTGCAAGTGCGTTGCCAAACCACCCCCACACATAGCCGGTGTTCGCTGATTCGTCAGAGAGCGGCCACTGTTCTGGGGAGAGGAGCAGGCGCGATGTGTAGGCAGCCCAATCACGAACGCCAGGCCATGTTCGAATCTCCATCCACGTGGATGTGAGCTCGTACAAGCTCCTATTGTTTCCGGCTATGCCATAGCGTCCGCACTGAAGCACATGGTGAAACTCGTGGGCGCACGTCACGCGAAGAGCATCAATGCCAAACGTTGCAAATGACGCGTTACCGCGCGCATCACGGTCGGATTCCGCGAAGTCGTTGTCCGCCTCGATCCATGTTGAATACGTCTCCGTAGGAGCGGCTTGCAATCGGGTATCTAATGAGGTCACGCCGTAAAAGCTGGATCCGCCTGGACCAGCCTTTGAGAGATCGCGTAGATAGATGTCAATGGCATCGTTGCCACCCTTCCCGCCATCCGATGGTGGTGGTAGGTAGCCGAGCGTATCGACTTCTACGCGCCATGCCAACTCGAGGGCGCTGACGCATTCTTCGACGAAATCGGGAACGCCATCCATGTTGATGTCGCTCGCAGGTACAGCATCGCTTCCTTTTGTCGTGTAATGCACGCGAAATCGACCCGAAGGGGCATCGAGAAACGATGGCAAGGTCGGGCGTAGCTGTTGCACACCTTCTGCAATCTTCGCGCGCAGGCCAGCGGCCGAACGGTCAGAGAATCCGCACCGATTGTCGATGTCCTGAGCAACTGACAGGTGTGTGAAAACAACAAGCGCGAAGAGGAGAACTCCACTTCGCGCAGCGAGATATTGGTTGCCGAGTAAACGCACAAACGTTCCTTAACGGAACATTTCCTTGATCATTCCCCACGTGCGCTTGATACCGCTCACGTTGTGCGTCACGCCGATTGTCGATGAGTATGACGCAGAGCGGTCTGGGGTCACCATCTTGAGTCGATAGGTGAAGTAGTTGCGCGCGACAGAGCCGTCGTTGCCATCTCCCTTGCCAAATGCTTCATCGTCGCGGTAGCTGTACACCGTGTTGCTACCACGCGCTTGCACTGTGGCCACATACCGGAACTGATTGTCTTCACCGGCGCGCTCGATCTCATACTGCATGAGATTGGATTCCGACGTGGACTTCCATTCAAGAGAGATTGAGTTGCCGTTTGACTTCGCGTTGAAATACTGAATCGTCACCTGCACACCATAGGCGGCGAGCGTCGTTACGAGTAGTACAGCGATTGTGAGAAGTCGGCGTGTCATGGGGCAAAGATACGGTTGTTCGAAGTAGCACGGAAGTGAGATTCCGAACGCTACCACAATGTTACATTACTCAGGCTGAGGCACGTCACCGTCAAGAACCGTGAGGGCTCCGCTAGGGCATCCCTGTACGACCTCGATGATTACCTGCGTATCTGCGTTGTCGGGCTGAATCCAGGGCTTGACGCGTGGATTAAACACTGAGGGCAGATTGCGAAAACAATTGGCAGAATGGGCGCACTTCTCTGCTTTCCAGACGATCGTAACCTCTCCATTGCTATAGTGCTTCACGTCGGACATAACCCCTCCGTTGCGAAAGCGAGTACCTGGTTCAGACGAACGTAGGGAAATGCCATGGCTTTGTCAAGCAGAACTATGCTGCCATCGCAAGAATTGCCATATATTGCCACGGAATGACCTCGGTTCGACGCTATCTGGCCCCTTTCCTGCTCGTTCTCCAGCTCCTCGTGGTGTCTGGTGGACCGGTCTTGGCGCAGTATTGCTGCGGCCAAAGGGTTGAGCTCGAGGCCACATGCGAAGCAGATGCATGCTGCCCGACTGTCGACCCGTGCTGTGAGGATCAGGAGGCAGACGAGCAGATGCCTTGCTGCGAGGATGGTGCCGAACTGGAGATTGAGTTCACCTATGTTGGCTCGACCGAACATGCCGTCTTCCCCTCGGTCCTCCATGAGTTGCTTCCCGCTGAAACAACGTGTCTTCAAGACATTGCACGTTTGAAGAGCAGCTCGGCATGCGTGCTTCCTCTCAGTGATGTAGAAGTTGCGGAGTATGCGCCTCCAGATGCTCCATCGTTAGGAGTGTGGCGACTGTAAGATCCCTTGACGTGATGGTGATTGTAGTTCACGTTGAGTTGGAGTCATTATGTCGCATAGAATACGTTGGGCGCTGTTCGCGCTCATGATCACATCGGGCATTGTGCTGCCCGCACATTGTTTTACTGCTGAAACCTTACGTGGACGCGTTGTTGGACGTCAGTCCGATGGAGCGGTTGTTCCCCTGCGTGGTGCGACGGTGAAGTGGAAGAACACGACTGTTGGCACCATTGTGAAGAATGCCGACGGCGCGTTCACGATAGATCGCGTTGCATCAACCGACACGCTCGAGGTCCGCTTTGTGTCCTACATCACAGCGTTCGTTGTGATAGAGCGCGGACGCGACACGATCGAGGTTAGCCTGCTGCCATCTGCTTCGCAGGAAGTTGTAGTGGAAGCAGAAGAATCTGCGATTACGCGTGCCCCAGTGAAAACGGAAGTGATCACGAAGAAGGATCTCGCAAAGGCTGCGTGTTGCTCACTTGCCGAGTCGTTTGAAAAGAACCCGTCCGTTGAAGTGTCATTCGCCGACGCGGTGACGGGCGCAAAACAAGTCCAGTTGTTGGGTTTGCGTGGTACCTATACGCAGATGTTGATCGAAGCTGTCCCGTTGCCAAGAGCACTCGAAACCCCATTCGGACTCGACCACGTGCCGGGACCGTTCATGGAGTCGATTAGTATCGCGAAGGGAAGCTCAACGGTAACGAACGGCTACGAGTCGATCACAGGTCAGATCAACCTGTGCATGCACAATCCGTCGACGAGCCCCACGCTCTATGTGAATGCGTACGCGAACACGATGCAGCGCTATGAGTTGAATCTCTACGGCGCTCAACGTGTAACCGATGAGCTCTCGACGATGACGATGCTGCATGGTCGCGTCATGGATGAAGCCATGGACCAGAACAACGATGGATTCGCCGACATCCCAACCTTCCGCCAGGTGAATCTCGTGCATCGATGGATGTACAACAATGATGAGATTGAATGGCAGTTCTTCATTCGAGGACTTCAAGATCGATATGTGTCTGGGCAAAGCGTGGTGCACAATGCGATGTTTGAGCAGCACGACTCAACCTGGGGGCGCCCCTACGATGTGGTAACGGACATCGGACGTGTTGATGGGTTTGTCAAGTTTGGACTGCTCAATCCCTTTACCTCCATGGAAGAGGGAAGTGGCATTTCACTCGTTGTTGCTGGCGTCTATCACGATGCATCCTCAACATTTGGACTTCGTTCTGCACGTGGTTTGCAACGCACGATCAACGTCCGTGGTGTAGTGGCTGCACCGTTTACCAGCGACGTAAAGTTGGTTGCAGGATTCTCGTATCTCTACGACGATGTACAGGAACGTCTCGAAGCACGGAACCTATCGCGAATCGAGCATGTGCCGGGTGCATATGCCGAGCTTACGCTTCAACCGCATTCGTCATTGACACTTCTCGCGGGGTTGCGCGCAGATGCGCACAACCTATATGGCACTCGGCTTGTACCTCGTGCACATGCCAAATGGTCAGTGACAGACATGACCTCCATACGGGTGTCGGCTGGACGTGGGTGGCGTGTTGCAAACGTGGTGATGGAGAATCTAGGCTCCTATGTGAACTCACGTCAGGTGATCATGGACCCAAGCTTCCTACCTGAAGATGCATGGAACGTAGGTGCATCGTTGACAACGTCATTCGAGCTCGCTGGACGTCCGTTCACGTTCGATGCAGAAGTGTATACGACCAGGTTTACGAATCAAGTATACGTGGACTATGATCGTTCGGTGCGAGAGCTGTGGGTGACGAATCTCCGTGGCGAAAGCTATTCAACGAATATCATGACGCAATTGCTGTTCTCACCAGTCCCACGATTTGATGTGCTGCTCGCATATCGATGGGTGGACGTGCAAGCTCCATACGGTGGGCAGATGCAGCAGCGTCCACTTGTGAGTCGCTCTCGTGTGCTCACAACAATGTCGTACACAACAGAAGGGATGCAGTGGCAGGGAGATGTAACGCTGGCATGGAACGGACCAGGCAGGTTCCCAACGACCGAAGGCAACATGGCCGCAGATCGTCGCTCAGAGACATTCCCAGGCATGTGGCGTCTCAACGCGCAGATCACTCGACGCTTTGATGGATTCGACCTCTACATGGGAATCGAGAACGCACTGAACATGATTCAGCGTGATCCAATTATTGGTGCGGATTCGCCGTACACGTATCGCTTTGATGCATCACTTGCATGGGGGCAGCTCGACTCGCGCATGGTGTACGTCGGCGTGCGCTACACGTTGGAGTGATTACTCGCCAGCGATCGGATTAGGCAGAACAGGTGGCTTTGGCATGTCGCCTTCGAGTGGTCGTACCTCGAGGTCCTCAAACAGGATGTCTGGCGATACCACGCTGGAGAGCATGTAGGCTGCCCCACCGCTGATGAACGACGGAATGACACTTGGCGCGAGAAATGAGTGTACCGTTGGCGTGTTCGACACAGCGATAATGTCCTTGAACGTCGCAGCGGCAAGTCCAGCAGCTTCAACTCCACGGATCAGCTCCTCACGTCCGTCTGGATACACACGATACGCTTCTAGCAGTCCAAGTTTGCCTTCACCCTGCGACACAGGAAGATCGCTTCCGAGTTGACGAATGATTCCCGTGAAGAGAAGGTTCTGATCCATCGTTGTGCGGACAATGATGCCGAATGGTAGATCGCGGTCCTTGACGAGCTTCAGCAACCGCGCTTTGAGTTCCGTTCGCGACAGCGTGTGCTTGCGCTCGCGCGATGAGAATTCAAGAACGCTAAACATTGTTCCGCCACCGCGCTGATGTCCATTGCTCCCCTGTATGCGCTTCGTTGGGACGCGCGATGACAGGAGTGTGCGGAGATAACCGTTCTCGACCAGCAGAACATCTTGTGCAGGTGTTGCTTCATCGTCAATGGAGTACGAACTGCAGACTGGTTGTGAGCCGATTCGTGAAACACTTGGGCGATCCCGTACAGTGAGAAACTCTGGGAGAACGCGAGCGCCGATCTTGTTTTGGAATGCCATCGAACGGTCGTTCGTGGAAAATCCACCTTCGGAGAGCGGCGGACGTTGCGCCACGAGGTTCGGTGCGAAGTACTGTCCGATGATGCCGCCAGCGGCACGACCTTCGAACAACACCGGACCCGAGTATGCCTCGATCGTGGGAGCTTTGCGCTGGGCAACAAGTCGCACAGCGACCGCGCGTGTTGCACGCTCTAGTGAATCGACTGACGGTAGATCGTTTAGCTTCGAGCCATAAGCCGCATACGTCTGTGCAAGCGGCATGCCATCGTCGGCTTGTGTTGTTGCAATCACCTCGATGCCAACAGTGCTCTCTGTCTTGTGCAGACGTCGTCCCTCGGAATTAACGTAGAAGGTTTCCTTTGGGATTACTTCCATGCCAACACGCGACTGGTAGATCGCAGGGTGAGCGCGGAAGACGGCACTCAATCGCTCTACACGCTGACGGATTTCGGAAACGCTGACATTGGTAAACGGAGACGTATCGACGCGTTCGCCACCACCTGGCATCAGGAAGAAGTCCCACGTTGTATCGCGACGCAGGCGATTCTTCAGCGTTGATTCCTTCTTTGCGTAGACCTCTACTGCCTGCTTGTAACAGGCATCTGTGGCAAGCCATAGCTCACGTCGCAGAATGTCAGTTGTGCGTCCTTGTGTAGAAAGCTCGAAGGGGATGATGCGATTCTTGAAACTCTCTTCGTCATCACTCGAGCCGAAGAACCCAAGGCTCACATCGAAGAAGTTTGTGTTGTCGAACCGTTCGCCACCAACACGTACGCGAACAGTGATCGTTGCCCGTGTACCAGAGTCGATGTCCTCAATCGTTCCGAGGACAGCATGGGCCGTTGTTGCACGGCGCACCTGAAGGATGTACTCGATGTAGTATGGACGTGCGAGGTCACCGAGCGCGAGTTGTTGGATTGAGCGCTGAAGCTCAGACTCCATCGCTGACAAAATCTCCTCGTGCTGCAACGTCTGTGCTGCTGAGCCAAGTGAGGTGCCAACGAGGGCAATGCAGAGAGCGAGAGTGCGAATCATGGACGGCTCCCTGCAGATGGAACTGTTGGGTCTGGCAGAATCGGGGGCTTTGCCTGCGACTTCTGCTTCTTCTGTACTTCGATCGTTGACACGAGTAAGCTTGGAGAACATGCACTCACAGGGACGCCGCCGCTTTCGGCGCCACAGACGCCATTGAACACGCCCAAATCGTCAGCAGCTGCGACGATGTTGTTGAACGTTGTCAATGGAGTTCCAATCAGGTCGACTCCGCGAATGAGCTCATCGGGACGTCCATCTGCGAACACTTTGTACACGACGAGAGGCTGCACGTTGAACGCATTTGGAACGGTGCGTCCCGTGAACGTGAAGCCGCCTTGAATGTCGTCGAAGAGAAGACCGAACTCTTTGCCCTGCACTATGCACTCGCGACGCAGCATTGCGCGGAGCATATCGTAGGGAACAACTGTCGTTGCTTCGACGATGAGATTCGACTGACGGGACACGGCCTTGAATCCGGGTTGGCGTCGTCCGTGACCGTTCGAGGTGGGGAAGTTTTCAATAGGTGAACGCGACATCAGGAAACTCTTGAAGATGCCGCTGTCGACTGCCACGACGCGCTTGCCTGGCATACCCTCGTCGTCAAACGAGAATGCGCCGACGATGTCGTTCCCACGAAGCGAGGTGATTGTTGGGTCGAAGACGACGTTGATGAATGGCGGAAGGATGCGTTTGTTCAAGAACGGCTTAAACGTTTGACTTGAGTTCACGTCCTTCTGTCGGTGACCTTCAACGCGGTGACCGAAAATCTCGTGAAAGAACACACCTGAGCTCCGGCCCGATAGAATGGCAGGTCCGGTATAGGTTTCGAGAAGAGGTGCAGTGCGAAGTCTACGAGCAAGGTCGATCATTCTGCGAACATCGTTCTCCATCGAGGCCTTCGAAGGAAGGCGATCAACCGCGTACGCCGAATAGCTCTCGTACAGGGGAAGGCTCATGCCATCATCAGCTTTTGCCTTAATGATGATGAACATCTTCACAATCGGCTCTGACAGCTGAATGGTCGTGCCTTCGGAGTTCACGATGTACTTCACGAGGCGATCGGTTTGAAACGACACACGACCAGATAGAATGTGCTCTTGGTTTGCGCACATCGCACTGAGTGAGCGTACACGATCACGCCACATTGCCGTGTCATATTCGAACGGACGTGGCTCGGTGATCGATACATACGAGCGTTCGCGCGAGAGATCTGCTGATGAGTCTTCTTCACGAACCTTAACCTGCAGATTCGTGAGGACCTTGCCGAAGCGTTCGGCAGCAGCAGTATAGGCTTTGTCTGTGGCTGACCAGATCACGCTGCGCAAAGCGCGTTCGTCATCGCCTGCTGGCATCTCAACGCCACGCGTTCCACGACCCATCTCAAATGCCACACCACGAATGCTACGCGTGTTATCGAGTTCGTACGAGCCAACACGTAGGTCCACATCAAGCACGCGACGTGACGACGTTACGTCGACATCGAGCGCTCCCATCGACGCTGTGATTACCGTCGACGATACTTCGGTTACTGCATAGGAGAGGAAGTACGGAGCTGGCTTTGCTGTTGCCAGGCTCGACATCGTTCGATCTACTTCGGCACGCATGGCGCGAAGAACAGGGGATGTCGTTTGAGCTGTGAGACTTGCGTATGCGGCAAGTGCGACGCACCCAAGCGTGATGCTATGACGCAGTAGGCGTAAGGACAGACTTTGTAACAACGTTGAGATCCTCGTCAAGTTCATACGTGATCGGAACGCCAGTGGCGATCTCGGTCTTTAGAATTTCATCGGGAGTAAGATGCTCAACGAACATGACAAGGGCTCGGAGAGAGTTGCCGTGTGCAACAACCATCACGTTCTTGCCCTCGCGCAGAAGGGGAACGATCTGTGATTGATAGTACGGTGCCACGCGCGCCTGTGTATCCTTGAGCGACTCACCGTTTGGCGGCGGCACATCGTAGGAGCGGCGCCACACGTGGACCTGATCAGCACCGAACTTCTCAGCGGTTTCCGCCTTGTTCAGGCCCTGAAGATCTCCGTAATGTCGCTCGTTCAGTGCTTGATCGCGATGCACTGGGATATCCTTGATACCCGCTTCTGCACACGCGATTTCAGCAGTGCGCATCGCACGCTTTAGCACCGATGTGAACAGCACATCAACGGGCACACCCTTGAGTACATGTCCGGCAGCAGCTGCCTCGCGCTCACCCTTCGGCGAGAGGTCGACGTCGACCCAGCCAGTAAAGCGATTCTCAAGATTCCACTGTGATTCACCGTGACGGACGAGTGTAAGGCGCGGCATTACGATTTCTCCGAACAGAGTTCCATAAGCACTCCACCGGTGGACGATGGATGAAGAAACGCGATCAACATATCATGGGCACCGAGTTGCGGTTCGGTATTGATGAGACGGACGTTGTTATCTGCCAGACGCTGAAGGTCGGCACCAATCGTATCTGTCCGAAATGCAACGTGATGAATGCCTTCGCCGCGCTTTTCGAGAAACTTTGCAATCGGCGAATCGGCGTTCAGTGGCGCGGTGAGTTCGATGCGAACGCCGTTGAGCTCAAAGGAAGCGATGTCGACACCTTGGGCTTCAACATGTTCACGATGAATATCGCTTAGTTGAAAGATCGATCGGTAGAGTGCGATGCTTGCCTCGAGATCGCGCACGGCGATGCCTATGTGGTCAACTGCTTGAATCATGTGATGCTCCGCTTGTGGAGAAGCTCGCTGGCATGCTCGAGGTCTGCAACCGTGTTGATGCCATGAAGCTCTTCCCATGAAGGAGCGCACCATGCGTCAACGATAGCACCGTCTGACTGAAGGATGCCAATTATATCCGTCAGGTAGAACTCGCCTTGCGCGTTTGTATTCGATACACGATCAAGCGATGGATACAGCGCTTCAGATTTGACAACGTAGATGCCAGAGTTGATCTCCGTGATCGCGCGCTCTACTTCTGTGGCGTCCTTGTGTTCAACGATGCGCAACAACGTACCATCAGCATCACGAACGATTCGTCCGTATCCGGTTGGGTCTGGCACATGTGCTGTGAGGACAGTTGCCGCTGCATCGCTTGCACGATGTCTGTTGACCAGCTCCTGCAGCGTTGCTGATGTCAGGAGGGGCACATCGCCGCTCAAAATGATCACATCGGCCTGTTTGCCTGCAAGCACTGGCGCAGTCTGTTGTACAGCGTGACCGGTGCCCAGTTGCTGGTCCTGCACAACGCATGAAGCCGACGGCATAGCCTCTGCAACGAATGCGGCTACAGATTCACGCTGGTGACCAACGATCACGACAACGGCGTTTGGTGCAAGGTCAGAGGATTGTTCGAGTACATATCCGAGGAGTGGCTTGCCATCTAAGAGAGCAAGCACCTTGGCCAGGTTCGGATTGCCCATGCGCTTGCCTTGTCCGGCTGCAAGAATTGCAACGGCGAGTTCGCGTGTGTGCTGCATGGCTTAGTTGTGACGCGGCAGTTGGGTGTAGGCTTCAACGCTCGACGAAATCGACACCGGGTCGTTCTTCGCATCGACGAGAACCACGGTCGGCTTGTACGCACGTGCTTCAACATCAGGCATTGTTGTGTAGCTGATGATGATGATTTCATCGTCTACATGCCCCTTACGTGCTGCGGCGCCATTGAGGCAAATATCACGCGAGCCGCGAGTGCCAGGGATTACGTATGTCTCGAACCGTTCGCCATTGTTGATGTTGACGACAGAGACCTTTTCGTAGGCCACCAGATCTGCTACTTCCATGAGCTCCTCATCAATCGTCAGGCTGCCCTCGTAATAGAGGTCGGCCTGCGTGATTCGGGCACGGTGAATTTTCGACTTGAACATGACGCGATTCATGGAAACGCTCCCGTGATGGCGTGCTGAAGGTGAATAGGGTCACAAAGTTACCGTTTTCGGGCAGACAGACGAACTACCTGGGAGGTTCGTATTTTCGCAGTATGAAAATCACCTTAGGTCAAATCGCCCATGCTCGCAGTGGCGACAAGGGCGACGCTGCAAATTGTGGCGTTATCGCATTCAAGGAAGAGTGGTATCCGATCATTCGCGATGCCCTGACAACCGAGCGCGTTGCGGCCTATTTCAAGGGCGTCTGTCTTGGCCCTGTTGAACGGTACGAGATCCCCAACCTCTGGGCGGTGAATTTTGTGCTCAACAACACCCTCGGAGGGGGCGGAACAGTGTCCCTCAAGCTCGATGCGCAAGGCAAAACAGTTGCTTCAGCGATGCTCCTGATGGAAATCGACGTGGATCCAGCGCTGCTGGGATCGCTCGACCGGTAATACTTGTCTGTTGTCGGGCGAGCTTACTTGCCTCCGCCTGGCATCAGCGGGCTACCCACGCCACATGCTGTTTCAATTGAGGTAAGGATGGGGCGCATCCAGGACTTCACCTGTTCGCCAGACCATCGCTTGTCCCATGTCTGTGTGACATCGCTTCCATCCATGCGTGTCGATACCGAGTACACGTCAACATGTACTGAGTCGCCCGTATGCTGAACGCGCCATGTGCGGATCAGGAGCGTGTACCGATACTCGACTTGTTTGATGGAGTCTTGCGCAACGATGATGTGCTCGGCGGGGTCACGTTCAACGACGGAGTAGCCATTCTGGTCGAAAATGCCTTCGACGGCCTTCATCCACGCCGTAGTGTCGCCCGAGCAAGACATCGACATTGTGCGCTTGCGATCCATGTAGTTAAAGACGCTGCAGCCACTCATGAGCAGACTCCACGCCATGGCGATGACGATGATCCATCCTGATGTTCGCTGCATGCCTCTAACTCCATTCTGAAAACAAAAGCGCAAATTAGCACCATGAAGACGCAACACCCTAATTCGAGCGCGTGGTCTCGCACAGCATCAAAGCTTGATGCCGCCGACACGCTCAAGAACTTCCGAGACGAGTTTTCGTTTCCGATGCATGACGGACGCGACGTCACGTACTTCTGTGGCAACTCACTTGGGCTTCAACCAAAGCGGACGCAAGAGTATGTGATACAAGAGCTTGAAGACTGGCGGACCTTTGGTGTTGAAGGACATTTCAAGGCCAGAAATCCCTGGTACTCCTACCATCGGTGGTTTGCTGAGCCCCTTGCCCGTATCGTAGGAGCATTGCCCCACGAGGTTGTGGCGATGAATTCGCTGACGTCCAACCTTCATCTCGCGATGGTGTCCTTTTACCGTCCGACTCCTGAACGCAATAAGATTATCATCTCTGGCTATGAGTTTCCATCAGATC
This sequence comes from Candidatus Kapaibacterium sp., assembly GCA_030830285.1. Lineage (GTDB taxonomy): Bacteria > Bacteroidota > Ignavibacteria > Kapaibacteriales > Kapaibacteriaceae > UBA10438. Next base: position 1,320 of record JAURNF010000117.1, on the reverse strand, counting down.
GGTACGCGGTGGAGAGCCAGATTCGTGTACATGGATTCGACCCTGCCGACGCGCTGATTGAGATCCAACCCGCAGAGGGTACATCCACGCTTACGACTGAGCAGATTTGCGATGTCATCAAGGAACACGGTTCCTCGGTGGCCCTCGTAATGCTCAGCGGGGTGCATTTCTACACTGGACAGCGCTTTGAGATCCAGCCGATTACCGCATGTGCGAAGTCTGTAGGTGCCTCGATGGGATTAGACCTAGCCCATGCAATTGGGAATGTTGAGCTCGAACTCCACGACTGGGGGATTGACTTCGCTGTGTGGTGCTCGTACAAGTATCTCAATGCAGGCCCAGGTGCTGTTGGTGGACTCTTTATTCACGAGACGTATGCCGACAGGCCCGACCTGCCACGATTTGCGGGCTGGTGGGGGAATGACGAAGCCCGTCGGTTCACCCTGCAGCACAATTTCGTGCCGACGTACGGTGCTGATGGGTGGCAGCTTTCGAACGCACCCGTGATGAATATGGTCGCCCTGCGAGCATCTCTCGAGATCTTCCAGCAAGCTGGGTTTGCACTCCTGTGCAAGAAGCGAGAAGAGCTCTCGATCTTCCTGCATGATGTCGTGTCGGATGTGATTGCCGACTATCCGTGGGCTCGCATCATTTCTCCGTCTGATCCGAAGCAACGAGGAGCACAGGTAAGCGTCGCGTTCGATACGCACGGAAGAGCGATCTTCGATGCACTCATTGCTCGCGGCTTCGTCGTCGATTGGCGGGCACCATATGTAATTCGCATTGCACCGGTTCCACTGTATAATCGCTTTGCTGATATCGTTGAACTTGGTAACGCACTCACCACGATCATGCAGGAGTTTGCGTGACATCCACGGAACTCGATCCCCAACGATACGTTGTTGGACGCCGCGCAGTAGCAGAAGCACTCGAGAGCGGCGCTGCGCTGGAGAAAATCTTCGTTGCATACACGGTTGATGAGGGCGGCGCACTATCACAGTTGCGCACTGCAGCTCGTAATCGTGGAGTGCAATGCAGTACGATGGACAAGCGTAAGTTTAACCTACTCGAGCGTCAGCTCGGTTGTGCGCCAAATGATGCGCAAGGCGTCATCGCCATCCGTCCAGTGCGTGAAGCGTTGACACTTGAAGAGCTCCTAACGCAGGCACTCGCTGCAAGTGCGAATCCGATCCTTGTGGTGCTCGACGGCATCACTGACCCGCATAATCTTGGTGCAATTGCGCGCAGCGCCGAAGCAGTGGGTGCCGCGGGTATGATCTTGCCCACGAAGTATAGTGCGCCAATTACGCCCGTTGCAGT
>JAURNF010000116.1 GCA_030830285.1 Candidatus Kapaibacterium sp. | reverse complement strand
CATGCGTACATCAACGATGTCTGCGAGCATGCCGATGGGTCCGATCCAAGCACGCGGCATTGAGCGCGACACCCGTGATGGGAGTTATTGGATCACCGACATCGATGGTGTTGTTTGGAAGATTGCTGGCGATGAGGCAGGAAATCCCCCGTTGCGTATTAACGAGTCCACTTCGATTGCTACTGACATCGTCATCACGCCCCAGCCATCGCGCGGCGCAACGTCACTCGATGTTCATGCAGAGCGCGACGGCATGCTTCAGGTGGACGTGCGAGACATCACAGGTGCTGTAGTGTTTACAGTGCCAGCGCGAGTTCACCGTGCTGGCGAGCCAACAACCGTCCGCATTAGCCCAGGGGCCCTGCCAGCAGGGACGTATGTGATAACAGCGCAGATAGCCGGACTCGCTCCAATTCGCCGTACGTTTGTACTGGTTCCATAAACGTTATCTGCATGATTCACGTCATCCTAGCCGTCATTGTAATCGGCATCGTCTGGTTCGCCTGGGTCAACTTCAAAGAGATCGGACTGCTTCGCACAAAGCACGCCGACCTGAGCGATGATGAGCGACGTGTGCTTCAGATGAAACATATCAATCGTGTAATCTTATGCATGATCCTCCTCGCGATCATGCCGTGGCTATTTATTCTCAGCAAAGAGCAATGAGCAAGAAAACGATCATCAAACATCCACCACATGTTGGATCGACCTCTGAGCGCGAATTCCTTGACGGACCGCACTCGCGGCTTCGTGAGTTCAGCTTTGTCCTGCGTGTGATGCGCGAGTTTGTTCGCGGCTTCCGCATTCTGCATTTCGTTGGACCCTGCATCACGGTGTTTGGTTCTGCGCGATTCACTGAAGATCACCCGAACTATAAGATGGGCATCGATGTCGGCGCGCGTCTTGCCGACATGGGGTTCACCGTCCTCACGGGCGGCGGTCCCGGCATCATGGAAGCTGCAAACCGCGGTGCGAAAGAAGCAGGCGGTACGAGCATCGGACTCAACATTGAGCTCCCCTTTGAACAGCACGCCAACCCATGGCTCGATGTGATGATCGAGTTCGAGCACTTCTTCGTCCGCAAAGTGATGCTCGTGAAGTACTCAATGGGGTTCGTTGTGATGCCAGGGGGCTTCGGCACCATGGACGAGTTGTTCGAAGCCATCACGCTGATGCAGACCAAGAAGATCAACAACTTCCCAATCGTGTTGATGGGCAAAGAGTACTACGGTGAGATGATCAAACAACTCACTGACAAGATGCTCGAGCAAGGCACGATTGCGCCATCAGATCTCGACTTGTTCTGTCTTACCGACAGTATCGACGAAATGGAAACCTACCTGCGCTCGCGCGTTGTAAAGCGCTTCGGTCTCAAGCAGCAACTCTTTATCCCAAAGCGATGAATATTCTGGTCTATTGCGGTGCGCGTCTCGGCAACGATCCGCTGCTCCAAACAACAGCTGAACGTGTCGGACATGCCATCGTAGACCGAGGGTGGAACTTGATCTATGGAGGGGGCGGCGTAGGCCTCATGGGGATCCTCGCTCGCACCGTGATCCAACGTGATGGTCATGTCACTGGGATTATCCCGACGTTTTTGAACACCGCCGAAGTAGCCCTTGATGAATGCTCAACGCTGATCGAAGTTGAAACTATGCACGAGCGGAAGCAGCTCATGATTGAAATGGCTGATTGCATCGTTGCTCTCCCGGGCGGATTTGGCACACTTGATGAGCTGTTTGAAGCGCTCACATGGCGTCAGCTTGGCTTGCATGCGTGTCCCGTCGGACTCCTGAACGTCGACGGCTACTACGATAGTCTCGTCGCACTTCGCAACGATCTGCATCGCCGAGCATTCCTCGATGATACCGTCGCATCATTCCTCACAGTTGATGATAGCATCGAGTCGCTCTTCGATGCACTAAAGCGCGAACACGAGGCGAACGGTGTGCCGAAGCCGACGCAGCTCGAACGGAGCTAAGGGCATACGACAATGTCAAAGCTCATCTCGGATCCACTCTTTCGTCGCGCTGGATCGATCATTCGCATCGGACGGCAACGTCCACTCACCGAACAGGATGCTCCGCCCCTTGACGTAGCAGTCGACCCACATCATGCGCCGGCGGCGTATGCCACACTCGATGCATCGCGCTTCTGGTCGTTCTTCATTGGCTGTTTCTGGTCAACCGGGAAGCCAGCCCGTATGCTGCTTGCGCTGGGAATCATCAAGATGGGTGTTGCAGTAAGCACGCCTATTGTGCTGCGTCTGCTGCTTGAGCAACTCCCGAGTATCACCGGAACGGCATCGTTCCCCATGGCCGCCGTTGTTACGGCACTGACGCTTGGCAGCATGGGAATGATTGGCGCGCTGTTGCAACAGCATTGGTTCTACAATGCACTGCAGGGCTTCAGCATCATCATGAATGGTCTGAACGAGCGCGTTGTACAACAAGCACTTCGCCTGCGCCGCTCTGCACGAGCAACGATGCAAACCGGCGATATGGTCAATCACCTATCAAGCGATACCGATGCGCTGTGCGAGGCAATGTTCGTGTTGCCGGAATTCACCAATACCGCGATTCAATCAATCGCTGTCATCATTGTCCTCTGGACAATGCTTGGTCCTGCAACACTGGCCGCCATCGCTACACTGCTGGTGATCTCCCCAATGTTGTTCTTGGTTGCGCGACGGTATCGCAAGCTCGATCATAGACTCATGGAGTATCGCGATGAACGCGTAACGCTGATGTCGCAGATTCTACAGGGCATTCGCGTTGTGAAGTTTCACGCATGGGAATCAAGCGTTCAAGATGAGGTGCAGGATGTGCGATCGCGAGAGATCGCTACACGTGTTGCGATTGTTCGTACCGATGCACTGAGTACGGTGATGTTCATCTCGACAACCACCCTTGTTGCATTCACGGCGTTTTCAGCATTTGTGAGTCTGGGTGGTACGCTCACTGCACCGGTGATCTTCTCCTGTCTGGCATTGTTCGCCCTTCTCGAGGAGCCCTTCGGCTATGTGAGCCACCTTCTGGCGAATCTTCAGCACGCACGCGTAGCAACCACACGCTTACACACGTACTTCTCTGCGCCGACACGTGAAGAGGACCACCGCGAGCCATCAGCTCCTGGTGTTGCGGTTGGTCTTGCGTGCATGTCACTCACGATGCAGTATCCTGATGGCGATCGTCCTGCGTTGCACGACATCACGATTGCGATTCCAGCTGGTTCGAGTGTTGCGCTGATTGGTGGCGTTGGTGCTGGTAAGAGCACGTTACTTCGCACGCTTGCTGGACTGCACATTCCACGCGAGGGTACGATCGAGTCGACAGGGATTCCTCCGTCGATCCGTCCGCGCTCTGCCTATGTTCCGCAAGAGGCATTCATCATGAACACCTCTGTGCGTGACAACATTTGTTTCGGTGACGATATTGATCAGGATCGGTTGCAGCGCGCACTGCATCGGTCAGGTCTGATTCCCGACTTGGCGCTGATGCCAGCCGGACTTGACACGGAGATTGGTGAACGTGGCGTGAATCTCTCGGGCGGACAGCGTCAACGTGTGTCGCTTGCTCGTGCTGCATACCACCAACCCGGCATTGTCTTCCTTGACGATCCGCTGTCAGCAGTTGATGTGGCTACTGAAGCACACATTGTACAGCACTTGCTCTTCGACGAATGGTCAACATGCACGCGTATCGTTGCTACCCATCGTCTTGCGCATCTGCGCAAGTTCGATCACGTTGTTGTGCTTGATGCCGGACGTGTTGTCTGTCAGGGAACGTACGACGACATCCTTGCGCATCCACGTGCAAGCGAGTTGCTGCTCGCAGCAGAAGCGCACGCGCCAGATACGTCGCACGCATTGCCTCCAGCCGTTATGCCCGTGCCTGATGTGCTTCACACTGCTACACCAGAAGTTTCTCATGAGAGTGGTCGCATCACCGACGATGAAGATCGCGCAACAGGTGCTGTGCGCAAGGGTGTGTATCTCGACTACATGCGCGCAATGGTTGGTCGTGGCACCGTGAGTGGTCCACTCCGCGTTGCAGCACTCATTCTCTCAGCACTCGGCATTTCTCTCCTCCCCATCGTCCAAACATCATGGCTGGGCTACTGGAGTGATGCAGCTGCAGGGGGCTCCCCAACCAGTGTATGGACCTCGATCATTGCCATGGCTGGCTTCGACACGATCAATCCGCTTACAGCCGTGTGGATCTACGGTGGCTTGGGCGTGATCGTCCTCGCAGGATGGTACAGCGAGCGTCTGCTTTGGCTCTACCGTGCAGCAGCTGCTGGACGTCTCATCCACAACGATGCACTGACGGGTGTTCTCGCAGCACCGCTGCGGTTCTTCGACAGCACACCTATGGGCAGAGTCCTCAACCGCTTCGCACGCGATGTCGAGGGCGTCGATGATCACCTCTCATGGAACATCGAACAGTCATTCCGCTCGCTCTCGCAAACAATCAGTGCACTCGTGCTGATCATCGCGATCACGCCTATTGTGATCACGGTGATTGTGCCAGTGCTCGCATTGTACTATCGCTTGCAGCGTGATTACCGCAGAAGTGCACGCGAGGCAAAGCGCCTTGAATCGATCTCACGATCACCGCGCTATGCGCATTTCAAGGAGCTGGTCACCGGACTCGATGTCATCCACGGGTTTGGACGTGAACACTACATGCATCGCACGTTCCAACAGACACTCGCAGCATTCCAGCGTCAGTTCTGGTGTAGTATCCT
>JAURNF010000115.1 GCA_030830285.1 Candidatus Kapaibacterium sp. | reverse complement strand
CGAGCTGCATGCTGGGGAGATCGTGACATACGCATCATGATCGCCCCTAAAACCTAGGGCTGCGCCCTAGGCCGATATATGCCGCGCCGTTGGCGCTCTAACCCATGCTCCCCTAAAACCTAGGGCTGCGCCCTAGGCCGATATATGCCGCGCCGTTGGCGCTCTTCAAGAGGGCTGAAGGCCCGACCTATTCCACGCTAGGGCGTAGCCCTAGCTCCATCCCACTCGCCCCCTACCCCTATCACACGATAAGGCCACGCTGAGCGCGCATGCGCTGCTCTTGCTGTTCGATGAGCTCTGGAGTTGCGCCGAGGTAGGCAAGAACGTGCGTGAATACGCTGATGCTCGATTCAAACTCTTCAACGATCACGAGATCGGCACCCTTTTCTCGCACAGCACCACAGTCTTGGAGGTAGCGTGACCGAACAATGATCTGCACGTCGGGACGCATGTGGCGAATGACTTCTACTCCACGCACAAGTGCCATGGTGTTGTTGATGGCGACAATCACAACGGCTGCATCACGCACACCTGCGTGCTCAAGTGTGTCTACATCCGTGATATCTCCTGCGAGTACAGGTTCGCCCCGTTCACGGAGTCGAGCTACTGTATCACGATTGAGTTCGACCATGCGATAGGTGATACCTGTTTGCTTGAACACATGTGCTACATGCGTTCCAAGTACACCCCCACCGATGATCACAACCATTGGCTTGTCGCGCTCTTCATCAGCAGTTTCGAGCTTGATCATTCCTCGCTCTTCATCCATGCTCCATCGACGAAGCGCAGGGATTGCGTTGGCTAGGGGCACTACACGCTCGGCAACAAATGGTGCGATCGTAACCAACGTTGGTGTGACAATCATCGTTACGATGATAGCCACAAGCATATTCTGGAAGTCCGTCGATGAGATGACGTCGTAGTCAACACCGAGCGAGATCAGAAGGAAGGAGAACTCCCCTACCTGTGCGAGAATCATCGCTGCCATGATGGCCGTGCGAATCGGCAGACGCAATGAGATGAGGATTACGGCTACTACGACTGCGTTTGCGAGCAGCACTAGTAGAGCAGAGCCGATGTTTGTTGGTAGCGCCACGAGATTCACGTTCACGAGCAAACCAACCGACAGGAAGAAGACACTTGTGAACGCATCGCGCATTGGTCGCAGGGTCTTCTCCAGGAGGTGACTCTCCTCGCTACCAGCAATAGCCATACCTGCGATGAACGCGCCAAGCGCCATTGAGATACCTGCAATTGAAGTAATCCAAGCAGCACTGAAACACAACCCAAGTGCTCCAAGGATCAACACTTCTTGATGATTGGTCCGTGTTACATAGGCCATGACGCGAGGCATGAGTGTGCGCATGCCGAAAAGCAGACCACCTGTAACAACAACAAGGGTGAGAATTCGAGCAAGTGCATCAATGGCTTCAACGTTGCCGCCAAACTTCTGTGTGACCCACAGCGTGAGCATTGTTGGGTGTGTTGACGCGTGCGTGGAGAGCATCGTGACGATGATCATCATAGGCACGACGGCAATGTCTTGGAAGATGAGGATTCCCAACACGGCGCGTCCGTGCGGCGCGTGAAGTTCCTTTCGGTCGGCGAGCAACTTGGTGCAGATCGCCGTTGAGCTAATCGCCATCGCCATGCCGATGAGTATTGCTCCGTTGAGATCGATTGGTGAACCAGCCCACTGACTAATGAAATAGGCACCTGTACCAGTCAACACTGTACTGAGAAGCACTTGTAAGGGTCCACCGATGAACACGATAGACTTGAGCTTTCGCATATCGTCGATCGAAAACTCGAGTCCGATCGTGAACAACAACAGCACGATGCCTAATTCCGATATCGCAGCGATGATGGCATCTTGTTCAACCAATCCAAAGCCTGTTGGACCAATGATGAGACCCGTCGCAATAAGTCCGATGATTGGCGGCAACTTCACACGTTGAAACACGGTGATAACTGCAAGCGCAGCCAAGCAGAGCAGCACAAGTTCATCGAGAAACTCAAGCGTGTGCATCGCGTACTCCAAATGCTGCCGTTCCTACACGGACGATTGTTGAACCCTCTGCTATCGCCCATGCGAGATCACTCGACATCCCCATCGACAACTCAGATCGCGTTCCGTACGTCGCATCATATGCGTCGCGAATCTCACGAAGTGCAACAAAACACCTCCGTACTGTCGCCTCATCCTCACTGAGCGCACCAATCGTCATAAACCCAACGATGCGAAGCGCTGTACAAGTACGAACGTGATCGATGAGCGACCATACCTCATCAGGTGCAACACCATGCTTGGATGCCTCACCCGAGGTATTCACCTCGATCATTACGTCGATCGTCGTTGTTCGCTTTTCACACACACGTTGAACTTCGTCTGCAAGCGATACGCGGTCGATGGATTGAATGCATGAGGCACGTCCTACGACGTCGCGCACCTTATTTGTCTGCAGGTGTCCGATGAAATGCCACGTGATCTCAGCATCTGTCAGCGCGTCGACCTTAGGCACTAACTCCTGCACACGATTCTCACCAAAGAGGTGTTCATCAGCTGCAAGTGCCTCGCGTAATGTCTCAACGGATTGTGTCTTCGTAGCCAACATCAGTCGCACGTCATGTGGGTCGCGCCCAGCGGCCTCAGCCGCTTGACGGATCTGTTCATGAATGCGCTGAAGATTGGAGCGGATGTCGTGCATGTCGCAAACTTAGTGCTTTGCGAAGGAGCATACGACCGTTACTTAATCACCGTGAACGAGCGCGACTGAACATCGGTGCCGTGGGCGACCACGAGCACGTAGGTTCCAGCAGCAAGAGCATTCAGCGACACGTCTGCACATGGTGATCCATACGCTGCCTCATGCACCACTCGTCCATCAAGGGTTGTGATGCGAAGAGTCCAACGACGGTCATGATCAAATGGCGTGCAGATCGTAGCACGCTCGCGCACTGGATGTGGCTCAATGCGAAGCTGCGAGGTTGCATCATCATCGGCGTTGATCGAGGTAAGAATACCTGTCACAAACGACCGACGATCAGAGTACGGTCCGCTCGCATCGATGTCTTCTGCTCGTACACGCCAGAAGTAGCGCTTGTTGTTCTCGAGAGCACGAACGCGCACAGTGGTATCTCCCAATCGATCAACCTTCGCAACGATTGGATTGAATGCAGCATTGGACCCTACTTCGATGCCATACCCAACAGCGCCTGGAACACGATTCCAAACAAGGTCTACGGCAGTAACCGCTGTGGCGCCGGATTCGGGGCTTACCAGGACGGGCGGACGTATCTGCGTGCTAAACGCCCATGACTCTGATGTTCCACCACCGCCGCCACCGCCGTACGCCTCGACGTTCCAGAAGTACAGCACAGGACCTACCTCGAGCATCGTCACGCGAGTTGACGTTGCGGTGATACCTGAAATCATCACGACCGAGTCTGGACGATCGGCACGCCAGAGTCGGACGGTGTAACTCGATGCACCCTGCGCGGGAGACCACTTGAGTGTTACCTCGGGTTCAATCGCTCGATCCATGTTCGCTGGCAAATTCAGTTGAACACGAGCAGGACGATCGGGAAGCGATGTGATGCGTCCGGTAAACGTCCCACGTCCGTGCGTAGCTACGGCTATCTGTTCGTCGGATGCACGCGCTACCACCATATCGCAAGGAACGTTGCCGATCGCCTCTGGAGCTGCCTGCGTCCAGACCGTCGACATACCATTTGTTTGCGG